>NZ_SJWV01000498.1:0-758 GCF_004352695.1 Escherichia sp. KCJ4928 | reverse complement strand
GCGGCACGTCACATTTTTTCACGCTATTTGTTGGAGAACAAACATTTATTTTATCAATATTTTAAAATTTCGAATACAGGTATTGATCATCTCGAACAATTGATTAACGTCAACTTTTTCTCTTCTGACAGGACGTCATTTTGTGAATGCAATCGTTTTCCATAAATTCTTCTCCCCTCATAGGCGACGAATAGCATTTTGTGTTGAGGATCACAAAACGAATAATTGCTGGTCGCCGCGATAAGGTCAGACAAAGACAACAAGGGAAATTTTCACAGAGCTTTTGATCGTCGTAGGCCACAGAATGTTGCTTCGTTTACTGTAACGCCGGGTAAATGAGCGTTTTTTGATAGTGCGAAAGAACCCTGCGAGGAAAATAAGCATCTATTATTGTTTGTCATGACGACAAGGCAGGCATCAATGAAAGGCTTCCCAATTGCACATATTTTTCACCCTTCAATCCCGCCAATGCACGCAGTGGTTAACAATCACAATAGAAATATTGATTATTGGACGGTAAAAAGAAAGTTTGCAGAAATTGTCTCCACCAATGACGTTAATAAAATTTACAGTATAAGTAATGAACTGCGGAGAGTATTATCTGCAATTACTGCATTGAATTTCTATCAAGGCGATGTTCCTTCTGTAATGATCCGAATCCAACCGGAAAATATGAGTCCATTCATCATAGATATTTCTACAGGGGAACATGATGATTATATCATACAAACATTAGATGTAGGCACTTTTGCTCCTTT
>NZ_SJWV01000497.1:0-775 GCF_004352695.1 Escherichia sp. KCJ4928 | reverse complement strand
GTTCGGCCAATCAGCGGATTGTAGTCCTTGTCCTTCATGGACAGATGCATTCCCTGGTCCTTCCATGCAAACTGTTTACCGGATACAGAACCGTAAACCAGCTCAGCCTGTGGCTCAATCCAGGCATCCTCAGTGACATGATAGCGGTAGCCCGCTTCTGCACCGGCATACCATGAATGCGTGCTGTAATCACGGGTTCCGAGTCCGGCAAAGGTTGCAGTGTACTCATTATCATGGTGAACATACTTGCCAATCAGGTCGATATAGGCACCGGAATCAAACATGGCGGAAGCATACAGGCCAGCCCCCACAGACTTCGTTTTACCACTGAAAACATCGGCGGAGGCACTGCTGTCAGTGTGTGTGACAGTGAAACCGGTAAACAAATCCAGTCCGTCCAGCTCATGTTTTTTGTCGACCCCGACCTGAACGTGCGTGTAGTTGTCACTGAAACCACCACTGGCAGAGCCGGTACCGCTCATGATGCGTGCCCATGCACCGGCTTCGCCGTTGATGTCACGCAGGTCACCCATACGTTTGTTCAGGTTGTTGACCTCGTTCAGAAACGCTTTATAGTCAACAGAGAACAGGGCGGCGGCATTCCGGGTTGCTTCCTTGTTTGCTACCGTGTTATAGCCTGTCAGTGACCATGTTATTTTGTCATCGGTTTCCCGGGTTGTAATAACCGGCGTTACATCACTGAAACCAATGGTTTGTTTACTGGCTTTAAAGACATTTTTATTGGTGTCTTTTGGCGCGCTTACCAGTTCAATAT
>NZ_SJWV01000496.1:0-777 GCF_004352695.1 Escherichia sp. KCJ4928 | reverse complement strand
CAAGTAGTGGCAGGATCAGCAGGGCGAGGGAGAAGCACTGACGGGGTTTTCCGGGCAGTATGCGGCGACTGACAGTGGCTACCATGGTGTGGGTATCGGCATCTTCATTACTGAGATACTGACAGGCTAGGAAAAGGTCGGCTTTCTGTGCCCGGGCAAAGTCGCGGGCATGCCGGTACTGTGAGGGCAGTGTTTTCCATTCCAGACCGGCCAGAAACACATTGCGCCCTGCCGTCAGCGGAAACACCTGCCGCCCTGTCGGTGAAATATCCGTCACGATCGTCCTCCTTGTGCAAATCAGATGATATTGGGCGTGATCAGCACCACGAGAATGGTGTCGTCGTTTTCACTGTTGATCCCACCGCCAAGACCGAAGAATCCCGGCGTGCCTACACCCTGTTTTCCGCTGCGACGTCCTGACTGCTGGAAGCCACTGATAATGACCGTCTGCAGGATATGACGTTTACCTGTTTGCGCACGGGAAAGTGTCTCACTCAGCAGCTGGTCGTTCCATGCGCACGTGCCAATCTGCCATCCCAGACTTCTGCACGCGGCAAGAGCCGAGCGGAAGCGGTACAGGTCGTATAATGCTGCGTTATTGCCACTTTCCAGCAGTGATTTCAGGGTGTTTGCTACCGGTATGTCTGAACTGGTGGCCAGCAGTTTTCGCAGGGTAGTGAACTCTTCAGCCATTCCTCTGAACTCGCGCATCTGACGGGCAGTGTCAAGCCAGTTCAGCAGGTAACGCCGGCGACGCCGTTCGTTGTTTATGTTGTC
>NZ_SJWV01000495.1:0-782 GCF_004352695.1 Escherichia sp. KCJ4928 | reverse complement strand
CTTGTATTATCCCTCCAGTGCAGAGAAAATCGGCCAGTTTTCTCTGCCTGCAGTCCGCATGCCGTATCGGGCCTTGGGTTCTAACCTGTTGCGTAGATTTATGCAGCGGACTGCCTTTCTCCCAAAGTGATAAACCGGACAGTATCATGGACCGGTTTTCCCGGTAATCCGTATTTGCAAGGTTGGTTTCACTATGGAACATGAACTTCATTATATCGGTATCGACACCGCTAAAGAGAAACTGGATGTCGATGTGTTGCGTCCTGATGGTCGTCATCGCACCAAAAAATTCGCTAACACCACTAAAGGGCACGATGAGCTGGTGAGCTGGCTGAAAGGTCACAAGATTGACCATGCGCATATCTGCATCGAAGCGACCGGCACCTATATGGAACCTGTCGCTGAGTGCCTTTACGATGCTGGCTACATAGTGTCAGTCATTAATCCTGCGCTGGGTAAAGCTTTCGCTCAGAGTGAAGGACTGCGTAACAAGACTGATACCGTGGATGCGCGCATGCTGGCAGAGTTCTGTCGTCAGAAGAGCCCTGCAGCCTGGGAAGCGCCTCACCCGCTTGAACGCGCGTTGCGTGCCCTGGTAGTCCGCCACCAGGCGCTGACAGATATGCACACGCAGGAACTGAATCGCACTGAAACGGCGCGGGAAGTCCAGAGACCGAGCATTGATGCTCACCTTCTGTGGCTTGAAGCAGAGCTGAAGCGTCTTGAGAAGCAGATAAAAGACCTGACAGACGATGATCCGGATATGAAACACCGCAGGAAAC
>NZ_SJWV01000494.1:0-784 GCF_004352695.1 Escherichia sp. KCJ4928 | reverse complement strand
GTTTTTTCCTGTTTAGTCACAGTTCTGTTTCTCCATGTGTGGGGAGTCTGTCGGAGGTTTTTAATGATACCGGTGAAACGCGAAAGGATGCTCACGATACGGGTCACGGATGAGGAACATGCGCGGCTGCTGGCACGTTGTGAGGGAAAACAACTTGCGTCATGGATGCGTAAGGTCTGCCTGGGGGCACCGCCATCGAAAACGTCAGGTCTTCCGACACTGGCACCGCCGCTGTTGCGCCAGTTCGCTTCGGTCGGCAATAACCTGAATCAGATAGCCCGGAAGATAAACAGCGGACAGTGGTCGGGGCATGACCGGGTTCATGTGGTGGCTGCACTGATGGCCATCGGACGTGAACTGAGTGAGCTGAGGGATGAGGTCCGTAAACAGGGAGAACGGGATGATAGTTAAGTTTCATGCCAGGGGAAAAGGCGGTGGCAGTGGTCCGGTTGATTACCTGCTGGGCCGGGAGCGTAACCGGGAAGGGGCGAGAGTTCTGCGGGGTGCTCCCGAAGAGGTGCGGGAACTCATCGATGCCACGCCGTTTGCGAAAAAATACACCTCGGGGGTTCTGTCTTTTGCAGAGCAGACACTGCCACCGGGAGAGCGTGAAAGGGTGATGGAGAGCTTTGAGCGGGTACTGATGCCCGGTCTTGAAAAAAATCAGTACAGCATCCTGTGGGTGGAGCACCAGGACAAGGGGCGTCTTGAGCTGAATTTTGTCATCCCGAATATGGAGCTGGCGAGCGGAAAACGGCTCCAGCCCTATTACGACCGGGCGGAC
>NZ_SJWV01000493.1:0-794 GCF_004352695.1 Escherichia sp. KCJ4928 | reverse complement strand
ATAAAAAGCCAATGTATTATTTATATACTAACGTTCACGTAAACTTTCATTAATAGTTTCCTTTAATGGGCTAAGAAGATAGCTGATAACACTACGTACTCCGGTTTTTATTTCTGCCATAACAGTCATTCCAGCTGTAATAGGAATTTTTTTTATTTCTCCCTGTATATCATTCCGATCAACAGATATAATCACGTTAAATACAAGTCCTGTATCCGGAACAGAAACAGAATCTGCAGTTATATTTTTTACTTTCCCTGTAAGGTAACCATGACGTGTATATGGATATGCATCTACTTTAATAACGACCTCCTGTCCAGCTTGTATAAAACCGATATCCTTGTTAAGTACAGATGCTGTTACTTCGAGAATATCATTATCAGGGACAATAATCATCAGCGTTTCTGCTGTTGTGACAACACCACCTTCTGTATGTATATTTAACTCCTGAACAGTACCACTCACAGGAGCTTTAATAAAAGATGATGCTTTTCTCTTCCTGTTTTTTTCAAGCTCATGCTCCAGCAACACAATGTTATCTGTTGATTTTCTGTGCTTCTCGATAATTTCACTTCTGAAGATATTCGTCTCCAGTGCCAGTTCTTCCCGCACAAGTTCTATTTCTTTTTCAAGTTGAGAAACCTGTGCAAGCCAGACTGCATGTTCATTTTTTGCCTGAATATAGCTATTTTCCTGCTCCATAACTGAATGTTGAGAAACAGCTTTTTTATTCAACAAATACTTAAAATCATTGAGTTTTCTTCCTTCCTGTGATACCTGATGCTCATACAGGC
>NZ_SJWV01000492.1:0-796 GCF_004352695.1 Escherichia sp. KCJ4928 | reverse complement strand
GACTTATTGTTTTAATATTAACAAAAACGAAAAGATACCATGCTAAAACTTATGGCGAAAAATTCAAAATATCCATTTCAGATGATGTTATAGATTATACAGACTTGATTAAAACCATAATGGGTTTGCCACCTGTAAAAATACAGCAGATTTGCGATTATTTATCATCTCAGATTTTTGATACGCCAGCGCCAAAAGCGCCGAAAGAAGTCACTACGATTTTAGAAATGATAAAAATTCTGAGTACAGATGATCACCCTCAGTGTGGAAATGGATTTCAGGAAGATCCAGACCCTAATGGAAAAATAAATAAACGTTTTTCTGCGTATGCAGATTATTTAATGGACATCTATGTTCCACTAATGACAACTTACGCAGGAATTCTCAATGAAATCAGTAGCTCAAGCGATGCCGGGATAGTAAACATAAGTAAACTTTCAGCATATTTAAAACGAGTCAGCAATACAGCTTTAGATGAATGCAATGGTGATCCTGTTGATGCGTTAAACAAAATGACTGATTATTATGCGGCTCGTCTTCTTTCAAATGGAATAGATTATGATGACTCAGCAATCCAATATTACCTCATAGATAACATGATAAGATGTAACGTTTTCCCTAATAAGGTAATCGCACAATGTTAAAACTTTTCTCAAAAGATGAACGTATAGAGAAATCAGCTCCTATAGTCGGTTCATATATATTAAAACTACTTGAGGATAGAAACTGTATTAGTATCTTCGAGCTAGCAAAAAATTTGCGCAAGAATAGACTAATTGGAGTTCGTTCTATATAC
>NZ_SJWV01000491.1:0-797 GCF_004352695.1 Escherichia sp. KCJ4928 | reverse complement strand
ATTCATTGAGCGTATTTAATACACGTTGCTCAAGTTTACGAAGTGCTTCATTCATTGCTTCGGTGACTATTGATATTTTGTTCTCATCATTAATTCGTTGCTTCAGATAGTTGTTATCTTTTCTGTGAATAATTATATCGTCAGCAAGATAGCTACTTCCTTTTGTTCTCGCAAGAGAAAGGGCATCTTTTACTGCCGATGTGACCAGAGATACACCAAGAGATGAGTCTCCGTATATTTTACTGATCCCTGATAATTTCCCCATTACCTGAGAAATATCCAATGTGGTGCCCCCGAGGTCTATAATTAATAAAGAATCTAACTCATCCAGTTCTTGTAGAACTTCATAACCTGCTGGTATAGATTCAGGCATGACTTTTACATCTTTTATTGTGAATGTATCCCCACCATTTAATGTAATTTTTTTCCGGAAGTTTGCTTTCTTACGCTCAATATTTTCCGTATTGGGTTGGTTATTCCTGTCGTAATACTCTGTCAGAGGAAGTGTGCAAACAATATCCACTTCGCTTACCGGCAGACCACTGGTCAGTAAGGCGTGATGCACCGCAACGACATTAACGTCGCTGTATTGCCATGCGATATTGGTTGTGACTACAGCATCCGGGCTGATTGGATCAAATGAATACTGTTCGCCGTTCAGTGTGTAGTTAAAGACCTTTTTATCACCAAAAGAGACTGCCCACTCGCGTTTGAAGCTGTTCGGGCTAATGTGCTGTTTAATTGTTCTGTCGCTTTCCTGCCACTGCAGTTTGATGTTTGTTGAACCGTCATCAATG
>NZ_SJWV01000490.1:0-797 GCF_004352695.1 Escherichia sp. KCJ4928 | reverse complement strand
GGTATATACAGGTGGGAAAGTGGGTAATTATGTTTCAATTTTGTTAAATTCCCCGCTCTCCCCACTTTTACTCCCCACTTTTTACAGCGGGCGCACGTCATCACCGTCAATAACGATTACGCCATCATTTTCCAGCTTGTACAGCCAGCGCCGGAAGTGCTTCATCTCATACCCCAGCTTTTTCATATCATCGCGGAGAAGGGCGATAGTGCACGCCTCCCCGTGTGCTGTTCGTGTTCTGATGCACTGCCATAGCGCGGCGTGATTCTCCGTCTTGTTCCCTGCCTCCTCGATGCGCTCCAGTTCAACGGGAGGGCGCGGCTTATCCACCACCACCAGCGACGTGATTAACTCCCCGTCAGCGTCGGTAAAAAGCTCCACCACCCGCAAATCATAGGCAGCCTCTTTGAGTTCCTCCGCGTCCTTCATTTTGGTGCATGAGATAACCAGCGCTTCGCTTCCTGCGTCCTCCCTGCGTATCCGGTATTCAGCATCCAGCGAAGCACGAAATGCACTGGAACCGCGCGCGCCTTTCGTCTCATCCTTGCCGGAATGGTGAACCACCAGCACCGTGGCCCCTGTGCGCCGTTTAAGCTCGTCACAACCACGGATAAACGCCCCCATATCACGGGAATCATTTTCATCATTCCCACCAAAGCAACGCGCCAGAGTATCCAGAATAATCATGCGTACAGGTTTACCCGTTTCCCGCTCCACCTGACGGGCAGCGATAACCATTTCATCAACATCAAGCGGGACCGCCGGAAAGATGGGACGGTTTACCAGATACAGATTTT
>NZ_SJWV01000048.1:0-26803 GCF_004352695.1 Escherichia sp. KCJ4928 | reverse complement strand
ATAAAAATATTTCGTGAGTCTCTGTGCGCTAATTCTCCATCTGGCGTAGGGAAAATCACATCTGAATCAGGAATTAACAATGAAACCTGTAAAACCACCTCGTATTAATGGACGAGTGCCGGTCCTGTCGGCACAGGAAGCGGTGAATTATATTCCCGACGAAGCAACACTTTGTGTGTTAGGCGCTGGCGGCGGTATTCTGGAAGCCACCACGTTAATTACAGCTCTTGCTGATAAATATAAACAGACTCAAACGCCACGTAATTTATCGATTATTAGTCCGACAGGGCTTGGCGATCGCGCCGACCGTGGTATTAGTCCTCTGGCGCAAGAAGGTCTGGTGAAATGGGCATTATGTGGTCACTGGGGACAATCGCCGCGTATTTCTGAACTCGCAGAACAAAATAAAATTATTGCTTATAACTATCCACAAGGTGTACTTACACAAACCTTACGCGCCGCCGCAGCCCACCAGCCTGGTATTATTAGTGATATTGGCATCGGGACATTTGTCGATCCACGCCAGCAAGGCGGCAAACTGAATGAAGTCACGAAAGAAGACCTGATTAAACTGGTCGAGTTTGATAACAAAGAATATCTCTATTACAAAGCGATTGCGCCAGATATCGCCTTCATTCGCGCTACCACCTGCGACAGTGAAGGCTACGCCACTTTTGAAGATGAGGTGATGTATCTCGACGCATTGGTTATTGCCCAGGCGGTGCACAATAACGGCGGTATTGTGATGATGCAGGTGCAGAAAATGGTTAAGAAAGCCACGCTGCATCCTAAATCTGTCCGTATTCCGGGTTATCTGGTGGATATTGTGGTGGTCGATCCGGATCAAAGCCAACTGTATGGCGGTGCGCCGGTTAACCGTTTTATTTCTGGTGACTTCACCCTTGATGACAGCACCAAACTTAGCCTGCCCCTAAACCAACGTAAATTAGTTGCGCGGCGTGCATTATTCGAAATGCGTAAAGGCGCGGTGGGGAATGTCGGCGTCGGTATTGCTGACGGTATTGGCCTGGTCGCCCGGGAAGAAGGTTGTGCTGATGACTTTATTCTGACGGTAGAAACAGGTCCGATTGGCGGAATTACTTCACAGGGTATCGCCTTTGGCGCGAACGTGAATACCCGCGCCATTCTGGATATGACGTCCCAGTTTGATTTTTATCACGGTGGTGGTCTGGATGTTTGTTATTTGAGTTTTGCTGAAGTCGACCAGCACGGTAACGTCGGCGTGCATAAATTCAATGGCAAAATCATGGGTACCGGTGGATTTATTGATATCAGTGCCACCTCGAAGAAAATTATTTTCTGCGGCACGTTAACTGCGGGCAGTTTAAAAACAGAAATTGCCGATGGCAAATTGCATATCGTCCAGGAAGGACGGGTAAATAAATTTATTCGGGAACTACCGGAAATTACTTTTAGCGGAAAAATCGCGCTCGAACGGGGACTGGATGTTCGTTACATCACCGAACGTGCTGTATTCACGCTGAAAGAAGACGGCCTGCATTTAATCGAAATCGCCCCTGGCGTCGATTTACAAAAAGATATTCTCGACAAAATGGACTTCACCCCAGTGATTTCGCCAGAACTCAAACTGATGGACGAAAGATTATTTATCGATGCGGCGATGGGTTTTGTCCTGCCTGAAGCGGCTCATTAACAGGAGTATAATGATGGATTTTTCTTTAACTGAAGAACAAGAACTGCTGCTGGCCAGTATTCGCGAACTGATTACGACTAACTTTCCGGAAGAGTATTTCCGCACCTGCGATCAAAACGGGACATATCCGCGTGAGTTTATGCGGGCGCTGGCGGATAACGGTATTTCCATGCTTGGCGTGCCGGAAGAATTTGGTGGTATCCCTGCGGATTACGTCACCCAAATGCTGGCGCTGATGGAAGTGTCAAAATGCGGTGCTCCGGCATTTTTGATCACCAACGGTCAATGTATTCACAGTATGCGCCGTTTCGGTTCTGCAGAGCAGCTACGTAAAACGGCAGAAAGCACCCTGGAAACGGGTGATCCCGCCTATGCCCTGGCGTTGACGGAACCAGGTGCTGGCTCAGATAACAACAGTGCCACTACCACTTACACGCGTAAAAACGGCAAGGTCTACATCAACGGACAAAAAACCTTTATTACCGGTGCGAAAGAGTACCCGTATATGCTGGTGTTGGCGCGCGATCCGCAACCGAAAGATCCCAAAAAAGCCTTCACCCTGTGGTGGGTCGACTCCAGTAAGCCCGGCATTAAGATTAACCCGCTGCATAAAATCGGCTGGCATATGCTCAGCACCTGCGAAGTCTATCTCGACAACGTGGAGGTTGAAGAGAGCGACATGGTGGGCGAAGAAGGAATGGGTTTCCTCAATGTGATGTACAACTTTGAGATGGAGCGCCTGATCAACGCCGCGCGCAGCACCGGCTTTGCCGAATGCGCCTTTGAAGATGCCGCCCGCTATGCCAACCAACGTATCGCTTTTGGTAAGCCCATTGGTCATAACCAGATGATCCAGGAAAAACTGGCGCTGATGGCGATTAAGATCGACAACATGCGCAACATGGTGCTGAAAGTGGCATGGCAAGCCGATCAGCATCAGTCACTGCGCACCAGCGCGGCGCTGGCAAAACTGTATTGCGCACGTACCGCAATGGAAGTCATTGATGATGCGATTCAAATCATGGGCGGTCTGGGCTATACCGATGAAGCGCGCGTCTCCCGCTTCTGGCGTGATGTCCGTTGTGAACGTATCGGCGGCGGTACAGACGAAATTATGATTTACGTAGCAGGTCGGCAGATCCTGAAAGACTATCAGAACAAATAATCTGCAGGCGGCGCAGCTTCTTAACAAACTGCGCCGCCAGATTTATCCAACAAGACTTACCGGTTGAGGAAATTCAGATAGGATTTCTTGTTCCGCAAAACAGTTTTTAAATTGTCTACGGTAATCGCTGGGCGAACAACCGACATGGCGCAAAAACAGTTTGGCAAAGTGATCGACATTTTCATAACCCACACGCCAGGAGATCTCTGCCTGTGATAATTCAGTATTAGTGAGTGACCATTTTGCTTCCGTCATACGCCGTTGAATAACATAGTTAATAGGGGAAATACGATACTCTTTGGTAAATTCATGGCAAATATAACTGACGCTGGCACGAAATTTTTTCGATAACTGTTCTAAAGTGATTTTTTCGCGATAATTATTATTCAGATAGAAAAGAATATCTTTTATCAGAACATCTTTTTTAATATACCCCTGCTCCGAACGATAAGCATTTTTAAAATTTTCGTAGTAAAGAATGGCTAACGTATAGGCAAATGCATCCCATAACGAAGATGTTTGGCTATTTTTACTTTGCGGCAAAATCACACTTAGCTCATTAAATAAGGTTTTTATGACTTCTTTTCCCTGCCCCGCGGCAATTACCGGACAAGAATGCGGTTGCAGTAGCTGATTTTCCTCAGCCCCCTGAAACTGAAAGCCGTACAGCGCACAGGTACACGTCGTTGCCGGATCGTTAACGTCAGAGGCCACCGCATGCAGCCTGCCGCGTTCTATCACCACAATGTCATCCGCATGTGCGACATATAACGAAGAATCGATGGTAAACCTTGCAACCCCTTTCTTGACGTAAATCAACTCGGTTTCATTGTCATGAACGTGATGTCCGGACTCCCATTTTGGATCATCGCTAAATGCAAAACGTGAAAGCCGTGGCGTTTTACCAGCGACAAACAGCGTTTCACTGGCATTATCAAAACAGCGTTGATACATGACAACCTCCCTATTCCATGAGCAAGCAAAAACAATATATGCCGGATAAAATACGGCGTGTATTGCGGTTATACAACCGCGTTTAGCGAGAGCTAAACAAGATTATTTACACTGAATGCAAGATTGTACGGTCATGGAATAACTATATTGCCGCAAATTGCACTTTTGTTTTAGCGATCGCATTTTTTTTGCAAGATTGTTGGCAAGGAAAACAGCTTGCTCCGTCGAAAACCCCGCACCGCTATCGCACACTATTTTCAGGCCATTTTTACCTTCCATCGGAGATGGTTCCGTATGCGACTCACAGGAGAAATCATGAAAATAATAACCTGCTTTAAGCTGGTGCCTGAAGAACAGGACATTGTTGTCACTCCAGAATACACCCTGAATTTCGACAATGCCGACGCCAAAATCAGCCAGTTCGATCTCAATGCCATTGAAGCTGCAAGCCAGCTCGCAACAGATGACGATGAGATAGCCGCGCTGACCGTTGGCGGCTCATTGTTGCAGAACTCGAAAGTGCGCAAAGACGTGCTATCCCGCGGGCCGCACAGCCTGTATTTGGTGCAGGATGCGCAACTTGAACATGCACTGCCTCTCGATACCGCAAAAGCGCTGGCGGCAGCAATTGAAAAGATCGGCTTCGATTTACTGATCTTTGGTGAAGGTTCCGGCGACCTTTATGCCCAGCAGGTTGGCTTGCTGGTCGGAGAAATTCTGCAACTTCCGGTGATTAATGCAGTGAGTGCTATTCAGCGTCAGGGCAATACACTGGTGATTGAACGCACGCTTGAAGATGATGTTGAAGTTATTGAACTCTCTGTTCCAGCCGTGCTCTGCGTCACCTCCGATATTAACGTGCCACGCATTCCTTCGATGAAAGCCATTCTCGGCGCGGGTAAAAAACCGGTAAATCAGTGGCAGGCAAGTGATATTGACTGGAGCCAGAGCGCGCCACTTGCTGAACTGGTCGGCATTCGCGTACCGCCGCAAACAGAACGTAAGCACATCATTATCGATAACGATTCGCCGGAGGCCATTGCCGAGCTGGCGGAACATCTGAAGAAAGCCCTGAACTGAAGCCTACGGAGAAGAAACGATGAGTCAATTAAACAGCGTCTGGGTCTTTAGCGATAATCCTGAACGTTATGCTGAACTGTTTGGCGGCGCTCAGCAATGGGGCCAACAGGTGTATGCCATTGTACAAAATACCGACCAGGCGCAGGCAGTTATGCCTTATGGTCCAAAATGTATTTATGTTCTTGAGCAAAACGACGCGCTGCAACGCACTGAAAATTACGCCGAAAGCATTGCTGCCCTGCTGAAAGATAAACACCCCGCTATGTTGCTGTTGGCCGCGACGAAACGTGGTAAAGCTCTGGCAGCACGGTTAAGTGTGCAACTGAATGCGGCGCTGGTGAACGATGCCACGGCGGTGGATATTGTCGATGGTCACATTTGCGCCGAACACCGGATGTATGGCGGGTTAGCGTTCGCTCAGGAAAAGATCAACAGCCCGCTGGCGATCATTACCCTTGCACCCGGTGTTCAGGAACCGTGCACCAGTGATACCTCTCATCAGTGCCCGACAGAAACGGTACCTTATGTTGCTCCGCGTCATGAAATTCTCTGTCGCGAACGCCGTGCGAAAGCCGCAAGCAGCGTGGACCTGAGCAAAGCAAAACGTGTGGTTGGCGTCGGTCGTGGTCTGCCGGCGCAGGATGACCTGAAAATGGTCCACGAACTGGCGGCGGTGCTGAATGCTGAAGTCGGCTGTTCACGTCCAATTGCCGAAGGCGAGAACTGGATGGAGCGTGAACGTTATATCGGTGTCTCCGGCGTGTTGCTGAAATCCGATCTCTACCTGACGCTGGGGATCTCCGGGCAGATCCAGCATATGGTTGGCGGCAACGGCGCAAAAGTGATTGTCGCCATCAATAAAGATAAAAATGCGCCAATCTTCAATTATGCCGACTACGGTCTGGTGGGCGATATCTACAAAGTCGTCCCTGCCCTGATTAGCCAGTTGAGCCGCTAATTCCCCTTTCAACCACATCTCCCGCTGTAAACGCAGCGGGAAGGGAGCATAACGCATGTCGGAAGACAAATTTGATGCCATTGTGGTCGGTGCGGGCGTTGCTGGTAGCGTTGCCGCACTGGTCATGGCGCGAGCCGGGCTGGATGTCCTGGTGATAGAACGCGGCGACAGTGCCGGATGTAAAAACATGACCGGCGGGCGTCTTTATGCCCACACACTTGAAGCAATCATTCCAGGCTTTGCAGTATCAGCGCCGGTAGAACGCAAGGTCACACGCGAGAAAATCTCCTTCTTAACCGAAGAAAGCGCCGTTACCCTCGATTTTCACCGCGAGCAACCAGATGTTCCGCAACACGCATCTTATACCGTATTGCGTAATCGTCTGGACCCGTGGTTGATGGAACAAGCCGAGCAGGCGGGCGCACAGTTTATCCCGGGCGTTCGCGTCGATGCGTTGGTTCGTGAAGGAAACAAGGTCACTGGCGTGCAGGCCGGGGATGATATTCTCCAAGCGAATGTGGTGGTTCTAGCTGATGGCGTAAACTCGATGCTTGGCCGCTCGCTGGGAATGGTTCCCGCTTCCGATCCGCATCATTACGCTGTTGGTGTTAAAGAGGTTATTGGCCTCACGCCAGAACAGATCAACGATCGCTTTAATATTACGGGCGAGGAAGGTGCCGCCTGGCTGTTTGCCGGTTCCCCTTCTGACGGCCTGATGGGTGGCGGATTCCTCTATACCAACAACGATTCCGTATCGTTGGGGCTGGTTTGTGGATTGGGTGATATCGCCCATGCGCAAAAAAGCGTGCCGCAAATGCTGGAAGATTTTAAACAACACCCCGCCATTCGCCCACTAATTAGCGGCGGCAAACTGCTTGAATATTCCGCGCATATGGTGCCAGAAGGCGGTCTGGCAATGGTGCCGCAGATGGTTAACGATGGCGTGATGATCGTTGGTGACGCCGCAGGCTTCTGCCTGAATTTGGGTTTTACAGTTCGTGGCATGGATTTAGCCATTGCATCGGCTCAGGCTGCCGCCACAACGGTGATCGCCGCCAAAGAACGCGAGGATTTCTCCGCCAGCAGTCTGGCGCAATACAAACGTGAGCTGGAACAAAGCTGCGTCATGCGCGATATGCAGCATTTCCGCAAGATCCCGGCGCTGATGGAAAACCCGCGCCTGTTTAGCCAATACCCACGAATGGTCGCCGACATCATGAACGAGATGTTCACCATTGACGGCAAACCAAACCAGCCGGTACGCAAAATGATCATGGGACATGCGAAGAAAATTGGGCTGATCAACTTGCTGAAAGATGGCATTAAGGGAGCAACCGCGCTATGAGCCAGAACGCTACGGTTAACGTCGACATCAAATTAGGCGTCAATAAATTCCATGTTGATGAGGGCCACCCGCATATCATTCTGGCGGCAAATCCCGATATCAATGAATTCCGTAAATTAATGAAAGCCTGCCCTGCCGGACTTTATAAGCAGGATGACGCCGGCAACATTCATTTTGATTCTGCCGGTTGTCTGGAGTGCGGCACCTGTCGGGTGCTGTGCGGTAACACTATTCTCGAACAGTGGCAATATCCCGCAGGCACCTTCGGTATTGATTTTCGCTACGGCTAATCATGCATCCCACAGGCCCGCATCTCGGACCTGATGTTCTGTTTCGAGAGTCCAACATGAAAGTGACATTAACGTTCAACGAACAACGTCGTGCGGCGTATCGTCAGCAAGGGCTATGGGGCGATGCTTCGCTGGCCGATTACTGGCAGCAGACCGCTCGTGCGATGCCAGACAAAATTGCCGTGGTCGATAATCATGGTGCATCGTACACCTATAGCGCGCTCGATCACGCCGCGAGCTGTCTGGCAAACTGGATGTTAGCGAAGGGTATTGAATCAGGCGATCGCATCGCATTTCAACTGCCTGGCTGGTGTGAATTTACCGTTATCTATCTTGCCTGCCTGAAAATCGGTGCGGTTTCCGTGCCGCTGTTGCCTTCCTGGCGGGAAGCAGAACTGGTGTGGGTGCTCAATAAGTGTCAGGCAAAAATGTTCTTTGCACCGACGTTGTTTAAACAAACGCGCCCGGTAGATTTAATCCTGCCGCTGCAAAATCAGCTTCCACAACTACAACAAATTGTCGGCGTGGACAAACTGGCTCCCGCCACCTCTTCCCTCTCATTAAGTCAGATTATCGCCGACAATACCTCACTGACCACGGCGATAACGACCCACGGCGATGAATTAGCTGCGGTGCTGTTTACCTCCGGAACCGAGGGTCTGCCAAAGGGCGTGATGCTAACGCATAACAATATTCTCGCCAGTGAGCGGGCTTATTGCGTGCGGCTGAATCTGACCTGGCAGGATGTCTTTATGATGCCTGCGCCACTTGGTCACGCAACGGGATTTCTGCATGGCGTAACAGCACCATTTTTAATTGGTGCTCGCAGCGTGTTGTTAGATATTTTCACTCCTGATGCATGTCTCGCGCTGCTTGAGCAGCAGCGTTGCACATGTATGCTCGGCGCAACGCCGTTTGTCTATGATCTTTTGAATTTACTAGAGAAACAACCCGCAGACCTTTCAGCGCTGCGCTTCTTTCTTTGCGGCGGTACCACAATCCCCAAAAAAGTGGCGCGCGAATGCCAGCAGCGCGGCATTAAATTATTAAGTGTTTATGGTTCCACAGAAAGTTCGCCGCATGCGGTGGTGAATCTCGATGATCCTTTGTCGCGCTTTATGCACACCGATGGTTACGCTGCCGCAGGTGTAGAGATTAAAGTGGTCGATGATGCACGCAAGACCTTACCGCCAGGTTGCGAAGGTGAAGAAGCCTCGCGTGGCCCCAATGTGTTTATGGGGTATTTTGATGAACCTGAATTAACCGCCCGTGCGCTGGATGAAGAAGGCTGGTATTACAGCGGCGATCTCTGCCGTATGGATGAGGCTGGCTATATAAAAATTACCGGACGCAAAAAAGATATTATTGTCCGCGGCGGCGAAAATATTAGCAGCCGTGAAGTGGAAGATATTTTATTGCAGCATCCTAAAATTCACGATGCCTGTGTGGTTGCAATGCCCGATGAACGTTTAGGTGAACGATCATGCGCTTATGTCGTGCTGAAAGCGCCGCATCATTCATTATCGCTGGAAGAGGTGGTGGCTTTTTTTAGCCGTAAACGGGTCGCAAAATATAAATATCCTGAACATATCGTGGTAATCGAAAAACTACCGCGCACTGCCTCAGGTAAAATACAAAAGTTTTTGTTAAGAAAAGATATTATGCGGCGATTAACGCAGGATGTCTGTGAAGAGATTGAATAAGTTTCATCTTCGGGGATCACATAAACCCGGCGACAAAACGCCGCCGGGTATTTATTTTATTTCTTCAGTTCAGCCAGGCTTAACCAGGTTTGCACCACGGTGTCCGGATTCAGAGACAGGCTATCGATCCCCTCTTCCATCAACCATGCGGCAAAATCTTCGTGGTCGGACGGACCCTGACCGCAAATCCCGACATATTTGCCCTGTTTCTTCGCGGCACGAATCGCCATCGACAGCAGTGCTTTCACCGCATCGTTGCGCTCATCGAACAGTTCAGACACCACGCCGGAGTCGCGGTCCAGACCGAGCGCCAGCTGCGTCATATCGTTTGAGCCAATTGAGAAGCCGTCGAAATATTCGAGGAACTGCTCTGCCAGCAAGGCGTTGGACGGGATTTCACACATCATGATGATTTTCAGCCCGTTCTCGCCACGTTTCAGCCCCTGACGCGCCAGTTCTTCAACCACCGCTTTCGCCTGATCTACGGTACGCACGAACGGGATCATGATCTCAACGTTGGTCAGCCCCATGTCGTTGCGCACACGTTTCACTGCTTCACACTCCAGCGCGAAACAGTCGCGGAAGCTGTCGGAAACATAGCGGCCCGCGCCACGGAAGCCGAGCATCGGGTTCTCTTCATCTGGCTCGTAACGCTCACCACCGACCAGGTTGGCATATTCGTTCGATTTAAAATCAGAGAGACGGACAATGACGCGCTTCGGATAAAACGCGGCACCCAGCGTCGCGATCCCTTCAGTCAGACGACCAACGTAAAATTCACGCGGAGAATCAAAACCTTTCATCATCTCGCGGATTTCGTTTTGCAACTGCGGTTCCTGATCGTCAAACTCAAGCAGTGCGCGTGGGTGGACGCCAATCATACGGTTGATGATAAATTCCAGACGCGCAAGGCCCACGCCTTCGTTCGGCAGGCAGGCGAAGTCGAAAGCACGGTCCGGGTTACCGACGTTCATCATCACTTTCAACGGCAGATCCGGCATCGTTTCTACGCTGGAGCTTTTCACGCTAAATTCCAGCAACTCCGCATAGACGTAACCGGTATCACCTTCGGCACAAGAAACAGTGACGTTCTCACCGTCTTTCATCCGTTCTGTTGCATCACCACAGCCCACTACCGCCGGAATGCCCAGTTCACGAGCGATGATCGCCGCGTGACAGGTACGACCGCCACGGTTGGTGACGATGGCAGATGCTTTCTTCATGATCGGTTCCCAGTCCGGGTCGGTCATGTCAGTGACCAGCACGTCGCCAGGTTCGATGCGGTTCATTTCGCTGATGTCATGGATGACTTTCACCGGACCCGCGCCGATGCGATGACCGATAGCACGGCCTTCGGCGATAATCTTACCCTGTGAATGCAGCGTATAACGCTCCATGACCTGACCGCGTGAGCGCACGGTTTCCGGACGCGCCTGCACAATGAACAGTTTGCCGGTGTGGCCATCTTTCGCCCACTCAATATCCATCGGGCGACCGTAGTGTTTCTCAATTTGTACGGCCTGTTTTGCCAGTTCCTGCACTTCTTCGTTGGTCAGCGAGAAGATGTCACGCTGTTCCTGCGGTACGTCTTCGATTTTAACCTGCTTGCCGTGCTCCTGGGTCGGCGCGTAAACCATGCGGATTTTTTTCGACCCCATGGTGCGACGCACGATAGCCGGGCGATTCGCTGCAAGTGTCGGTTTATGGACGTAAAACTCATCCGGGTTAACCGCGCCCTGCACGACCATTTCACCAAGGCCCCATGCGGAAGTGATAAACACCACCTGGTCAAAGCCGGATTCGGTATCAATGGAGAACATCACGCCAGAAGATGCGAGGTCAGAGCGCACCATCCGTTGAACACCGGCGGAGAGCGCCACGCCACGGTGATCGTAACCCTGGTGCACACGATAAGAGATGGCGCGATCGTTAAACAGAGAAGCAAATACATGTTTCACTGCCACGAGAACGGCGTCAAAACCCTGAACGTTGAGGAAGGTTTCCTGCTGACCGGCAAAGGAAGCGTCCGGCATATCTTCTGCAGTAGCGGAGGAGCGCACCGCAAAAGAGGCGTTTTCGTCATCGGCGGAAAGCTGTGCATAAGCTTCGCGGATGGCATTTTCCAGCTCAGGCTGGAAGGGAGTGTCGATAATCCACTGGCGGATTTGCGCGCCCGCTTTCGCAAGCTGGGTAACATCGTCAATATCCGTTTTATCCAGCAGTTCATAAATGCGCTGGTTTACGCCGCTTTGGTCCAGAAACTGGTTAAACGCGTCGGCGGTTGTGGCGAAACCATTCGGAACGGAAACACCCATTCCGGAAAGGTTAGTAATCATTTCACCCAGGGAGGCATTTTTGCCCCCAACCCTGTCTACATCATTCATGCCGAGTTGGTTATACCAAAGCACCAGCGGTGACGAGCCATTGTTGGACATCGAACAATCCTTTTGTGATAAATGAACGGTTTGAGAAACACATTTCTGCGCATTTATCTTTGCATATTTAACCGGATGAAAAAAACGGTGAATCGTTCAAGCAAATATATTTTTTACTTTTTAAGACTGATCCCAGCGTTGCGCAAATCTGCTCTCTTCGACAATTTCCACATAAACCATCGGTATAAACGAAACCGTAAAAATGAAATGCTGTTTTCATAAAAAATAAAATTGAAGGTTCATTTTATAAACCAGACATAACGTTCTACGCTTCTGTGCGTTTTTAATTTATGCTTTCATAGAATTATGTCTGCATCACGGGAAGAACAAAATGGATAATGCTGTTGATCGCCACGTTTTTTATATTTCTGATGGTACGGCAATAACTGCGGAGGTATTAGGACACGCAGTAATGTCACAATTTCCCGTCACTATCAGCAGCATTACGCTGCCGTTTGTCGAAAATGAGAGCCGTGCACGGGCAGTGAAGGATCAGATTGACGCAATTTATCACCAGACAGGTGTGCGCCCGCTGGTCTTCTACTCCATCGTGTTGCCGGAGATTCGCGCCATCATCTTGCAAAGTGAAGGCTTTTGCCAGGATATCGTTCAGGCGCTGGTTGCCCCGCTACAACAAGAGATGAAACTGGATCCAACGCCGATTGCTCATCGTACCCATGGCCTTAACCCTAATAATCTCAATAAATATGATGCGCGCATTGCGGCGATTGATTACACCCTTGCCCACGATGACGGTATTTCGTTGCGCAATCTGGACCAGGCTCAGGTGATCCTGCTCGGTGTTTCTCGCTGTGGTAAAACCCCCACCAGTCTGTATCTGGCAATGCAATTTGGTATCCGCGCGGCAAACTACCCCTTTATTGCCGACGATATGGACAATCTGGTGCTACCCGCGTCGCTCAAACCGCTTCAGCATAAATTGTTCGGCCTGACTATCGACCCGGAACGTCTGGCGGCGATTCGTGAAGAGCGTCGGGAGAACAGTCGCTATGCCTCGCTTCGTCAGTGCAGGATGGAAGTCGCGGAAGTGGAAGCGTTGTACCGTAAAAATCAGATCCCGTGGATTAACAGTACCAATTATTCGGTAGAAGAGATTGCCACCAAGATCCTCGATATCATGGGCCTTAGCCGCCGAATGTACTAGAGAACTAGTGCATTAGCTTATTTTTTTGTTATCATGCTAACCACCCGGCGAGGTGTGACACACCTCGCACTTGAAATCAGCTGCGATTGGTTTATCGTGATGCGCATCACTTCCCGGTAGTCCTGCCGTAGAAGCAACAAATTTCTGAGACTTGTAATGAACAGAACTGACGAACTCCGTACTGCGCGTATTGAGAGCCTGGTAACGCCCGCCGAACTCGCGCTACGGTATCCCGTAACGCCTGGCGTCGCCACCCATGTCACCGACTCCCGCCGCAGAATTGAAAAAATACTGAATGGTGAAGATAAGCGACTGTTGGTCATTATTGGCCCCTGCTCGATCCACGATCTCACCGCTGCAATGGAGTACGCCACCCGTCTGCAGTCGCTGCGCAACCAGTACCAGTCACGGCTGGAAATCGTAATGCGCACCTATTTTGAAAAACCACGAACTGTTGTCGGCTGGAAAGGGCTAATCTCCGATCCGGATCTAAACGGCAGCTATCGGGTTAATCACGGTCTGGAGCTGGCGCGCAAATTACTTTTACAGGTAAATGAGCTGGGTGTCCCTACCGCGACTGAGTTCCTCGATATGGTGACCGGTCAGTTTATTGCTGATTTAATCAGTTGGGGCGCGATTGGCGCACGTACTACCGAAAGTCAGATCCACCGTGAAATGGCTTCGGCACTCTCCTGTCCGGTAGGTTTTAAAAATGGTACCGATGGCAACACGCGGATTGCCGTGGATGCTATCCGCGCAGCCCGCGCCAGCCATATGTTTCTCTCGCCAGACAAAAATGGTCAGATGACCATCTATCAGACCAGCGGCAACCCGTATGGCCACATTATTATGCGTGGCGGCAAAAAACCGAATTATCATGCCGATGATATCGCCGCAGCCTGCGATACGCTGCACGAGTTTGATTTACCTGAACATCTGGTGGTGGATTTCAGCCACGGTAACTGCCAGAAGCAGCACCGTCGCCAGTTAGAAGTTTGTGAGGATATTTGTCAGCAAATCCGCAATGGCTCTACGGCGATTGCTGGAATTATGGCGGAAAGTTTCCTGCGCGAAGGAACGCAAAAAATCGTCGGCGGTCAGCCGCTCACTTACGGTCAATCCATTACCGACCCGTGTCTGGGCTGGGAAGATACCGAACGCCTGGTCGAAAAACTTGCCTCTGCGGTAGATACCCGCTTCTGAATGCGTGCCCATTCCTGATGGGATGGGCATTTCTGCGCAACTTGTTGTCTTCTCAGCACATTACTGCTTGCTCTGGTCAGCCATAATATTGATAATAAGAATCATTGTTATATCAATTATTATTAATTTTTATGCGTTATACGGATAGCAGAAAACTCACACCTGAAACGGATGCCAATCACAAGACCGCTTCCCCGCAGCCTATTCGGCGAATTTCCAGCCAGACACTGTTAGGTCCGGATGGCAAACTGATTATCGATCATGACGGGCAAGAATATCTGCTCCGTAAAACTCAGGCTGGCAAGCTGCTGTTGACCAAGTAGCCTTTAACTCGAGCAGCTGACTTCCAGCCGTTTACCCCAGTCAGGTGGACGACTGACATAGTCATCAGCTCTGTCGCTGAAAGGATTTCGCAACGCCTCATGCAGGCGGTGCAATTCCGTCATATCACCCTTTTCTGCCGCTTCAATCGCCCGTTGCGCCAACCAGTTGCGCAACACCAGAGCTGGGTTAACGCTTTGCATCAGTTGCTGACGCTCAATATCGCTAACCTCGTCTTGTTGCAAACGCCTCCGATAACGGGCAAACCAGTCATCAAATGCCGCACGATCAATAAACTCATCACGTAGCGGTGACGCCGCGCTGTGCTGCTCGGTCAGACTCAGCATGCGGAATGTGCGGGTATAATCGCTGCGCTCTCGCGCCATCAGACTGAATAATTCATTCAGTAGCGCGTTATCCTCTTTTTGCTCCGTCATGAAGCCCAGTTTCTGCCGCATCCGTTGTCCATAATGCGTCAACAAAACCTGCTGATAGCTGTCCAGGGCCTCATTCAGGGCATCTACGGCAACAAATGGTGACAATGTCTGCGCCAGACGCTGTAAATTCCACAACGCGACGGCAGGTTGATTATCAAAGCTGTAACGCCCTTGATGATCCGAGTGATTACAAATAAAACCGGGTTCGTAATCATCAAGAAAACCAAACGGCCCGTAATCAAGCGTCAGCCCCAGCAGCGACATGTTGTCGGTATTCATCACCCCATGAGCAAAGCCGACCGTCTGCCATTGGGCAATTAACGATGCGGTACGTGCGACAACATCGTTAAACCAGAGACGGTATTTGTCCTCATCATCTTCAAGATGTGACCAGTAATGACGAATGGCAAAGTCAGCTAACTGACGAACCTTTTCCGGCTCGCGGCGATAGTAAAAATGTTCGAAATGACCAAAGCGCAGATGACTTGGTGCCACACGCATCAGCATCGCACCTGGCTCTACCGTTTCCCGATACACTGGCGAATCGCTGGTGACGATACTTAACGCGCGGGTCGTCGGAATGCCCAGATAATGCATCGCCTCACTGGCGAGACTTTCTCGTATCGTCGAACGTAAAACCGCCCGTCCATCACCCATTCGCGAATAAGGCGTCAGGCCAGCACCTTTCAGATGCCAGTCCATTGTAGTGCCATCAGCAAGCAGTTGTTCGCCAAGTAAAATGCCGCGCCCATCACCCAGTTGGCCCGCCCAGACGCCGAACTGATGACCACTGTAAACCTGCGCCAGTGGTGACATACCAGGCAGTAGGGTTTCGCCGCCCCAGACACCTGCAGCATTTTTAAACAGCGACGATGGAATACTCAGCGTGTTAGCGAGTTCGGTATTATGCCAAATCAGCCGGGCATTATTTAAAGGCGTAGGGGAAAGTGCTGTATAGGTTTCTGGCAATTCATCGCGCCAGCGGGTAACAAAAGACAGGGTCATAGATCCTCCTGTTTGATAGTGTAGACGGTTACTCTCGTCTTAAACACCAGCAAACAGAAGGGTTATCGCTGAACCAACGTCGTTATCTGATTTATGGGAACGGCAGGCCACAGGCATCCCTGGAGAGCATGGAAATCGAAGGGGGTAATCTGTGCCAATATTTCTGCCGTATCAATGCCTCCCGCGATGATGCAATTGCAACAAGGGGAAATTTGCGCCTGGATCGCACGAATAAACGGTTCGAAGGAGCGGTGCGTGATTTGTTGCTGAATAAAACTTTTATCCAGCATGACGCGGGTGAAAAGACCATCAAAAACCGCTTTCATTGTGCTATTGCCTGCTCCCAAATTACCTAACACAAGGGGATACACTTGCGATAAGGATAAAAGACCGCGATTATCTTTTCCTTCATTGAGATGCGGGTAATTCTCATTAATCAACAGTTCAATAAACGGATATTTTAATAGTTCGCCTGCGTAATTATCCCTCTCTAATAATAATGTAGCCACTTGTGGCGTTAAATTAAGCCAGGCAAAGAGTTTATGTTGAATAAAAAAATGTTGGCATGATTTTAGTAATTCCAACTGCTCTGAAAATAATTGCCAATGTTGCTCCTCGGTAAGTTGCGCTATAACCCGACTCGTCGGGATACGCACCGTGCCATCTTCACTGGAGAAATGGGTAATTAACTCAACGCCGACAAGGAGTTGCTGGTTATCTCTTATCGGCAGGAAATAGCAATCAGAATGATAAAGATTCTCCAAAAAAATCTTCATGGTAACCGTCCCTCTCGAAGGATGTTTTTCAGTATCCGGCTAAAAGGGATGAGGCCATAAGACATAACAATTACAGAAGGAGTAACTTTCATTTGTTCCATGTTAACCACTTTTTCAGGGGTCCTTTTTTTAGATTATCCTGATTATAAACGAATAATCCATTTACGGAATTTTTGTCTGCAAAATACTACTGTATTCAGGAGTAAATGGACGGCGATGTATCATCGCCGTCCATTTTTCGACATACTAGATTCGTCTCGCCTGCCAGAAATTTTTCTGCCAATAGACATTATCAAGTGAGGAACGCATCACTCCCTTGCTGGTAGAGGCGTGGATAAATTGGTTGTTGGTATCGTAAATACCTACATGCAAACCATTTTGTCCGGAACCCGTTTTGAAAAAGACCAGGTCACCAGGCAGCAACTCGTCTTTATCAATTTGCGTGCCGATAGAGGCTTGTTCTTTGGTTTCACGGGGCAGCTGCAAATCGAAACGATCGCGCATCGTCACAACCACAAATCCCGAACAGTCCACACCGCGCCGCGTCATGCCACCATAACGATACGGCGTGCCATGCCAGCTTTGTAGCTGGTCGTTCAAACCGGCAATAACGGTAATCGAATCAGAAAGTCTGGCATTTGGCGGCGGTGCTTTATGGTGGCTACACCCGGCCAGAAACAGTGCTGTGATCAAAATAAGGCAGAAACGCATTCCGTACGGTTCCTCTGTTTTTTATTCTTGCATTAATTTAGCGTCGTAATTACCCGATTTTCAAGATACTAATGAAATCAGATGGTCGAAATCAGCATTCTGTGACCTTCGATATCCAGACGGCGAAAATTCATCCCATAGGCCTGCGCCAGATTTGGCGGCGTGAGCACCTCTTCTCTGCGTCCACTGGCCAGCATTTTTCCACCTTTTAGCAACCACGCCCGATGCGCATGACGCAACGTGTGGTTGAGATCGTGACTGCTCATCACAATCGCCAGTCCTTGCTGACACAGCGCGCTCAGAATTTTGTCTAACGCACTTTGTTGCGCAACATCAAGACTGTTCATCGGCTCATCAAGAAGCAGCAATTGGCCTGCGGGATTGGCTTGTGGTGTGATTTGCAACACCACCGCAGCAAGACGTACGCGTTGCCATTCACCGCCGGAAAGTTGATTGGTGCTACGACCGAGTTTGTCATCAAGAGCCAGCGCCCCTGCGACATCATTCAGTAGTTCGGTACGCGTTTTATCGTGCTGATGCAGTGTCAGGTAGTGCCAGACCGGCATTGCAAACGGCGGCGTCTGCTGTTGTGAAAGGTAGGCGCGATGCAGCGCGAGTTTTGTTGCGGACCATGCTTCCAGTGGTTGCCCCGCGAACTGAATGCTTCCCTTACCGCTGGTCATTCCGGCCATTCGTGCAAGCAAGGTACTCTTACCCGCGCCATTCGGCCCCACCAGGTGCAGGATCTCCCCAGCCCGAACCTCGCCAGAAAGTGGCCCCAGGCGGGTAGTTTCCGCAACATCCTGTAACTGCATCACAATAGACATTATTTTGCCAACGCCAGTTTAATGCTTTCCATCACAATGGGATCTTCAGGCGTCATATCCGGGGAAAAACGCTGGATGACCAACCCGTCCCTGCCAACTAAAAATTTCTCAAAATTCCATAAAATATCATCAGGGTACAGCGGTGCACGACCTTTGCTGACCATACGGGCATAGAATCCGCTCTCTTCCGGCGCGACTGCGGTCGGCGCTGCGGCAATCAATTTTTGATACAGCGGATGGCGTCCTTCGCCATTAACTTCAATCTTACTGAACATCGGGAACGTCACCCCCCATGTGGTGGTACAGTAAGTTTTAATCTCTTCATCGCTGCCCGGTTCTTGTTCCAGAAACTGGTTGCACGGGAATCCCAGCACCACAAAACCTCGATCGGCCCAGGCTTTCTGAATATTCTCCAACTGCTCATATTGCGGCGTTAAGCCACACTTTGAGGCGACATTGACAATCAACAGCACATTACCAGCGTACTTCTCCAGCGTGGTCACTTCACCGTCGATATCTTTCACTACGGTCGTCAGAATGGAATCTTGCATCGTTTCTCCTGGGTGTGGTCAGTAAAAATCTTAGCTTTTAATCATAGACCGTCTTTTTGCGGCTAACGTCTTGCTTTTAACAATAACCAGATAAACACCGGCGCACCCAACGTTGCGGTGACCACGCCAATAGGCAGCTCTGCGGCAGCTAATGCCAGGCGCGCTACAATATCGGCCAGCAGCAATGCGCTCGCCCCTGCCAGCGCGCAGCCGGGAAGTAATACGCGATGATCGGTTAAACCACACAACCGAAGAATATGTGGGATCACCAGACCAATAAAGCCGATAGCACCCGCCAGCGCCACACTGACGCCAACCATCCAGCCGGTCGCGGCCACCAGCACATTGCGCCAGAACCACAGGGGTAAACCCAGTTGCCGCGCCGAGATCTCGCCAAGTGCTAACATATTCATCGGCCTGGACTGACAACAGATCCACAACAACACGGGGATCAATGCCAGCATCAGCCAGCTTTGCCGCCAGTCTACGCCGCCAAAACCGCCCATCATCCAGTACATCAGCTGACGTAAATCAACAGAGGTGGAAAAGTAGATAGCCCACGTCATTAGTGCGCTACAGATAATCCCTAATGCAACGCCAGCCAGCAATAACCGACTGGTCGAAAGATGACGACGGGCGAAACGTAAGAGTATTAAAGTGATGATAAGCGCGCCAGCAATCGCACACAGCCCTAGCGCCCAGTTGGGGAGTTGCCCTTGCCCAAGCAATACCGCGGCGATAAGCCCCACGCCTGCGCCGTTAGAGACGCCAAGTAGTCCAGGTTCTGCCAGAGGATTTTCAAACAACGCCTGCATTACAGCGCCGGATATAGCCAGCGCCGCACCAACCAGCAATACAGCCAGCGTACGTGGCAGGCGAATTTGCCAGACGAACAGTTCGCCACGAGGAGTAAACCAGTCACCTGGCGAGATCCATTGTTCACCGGCGCAAAGGCTTAAGAGAAGCGCCAGCAGCATCAAAACTGACAGGCATAATAACCAGCGAATATTTTGTCGCTGTTGTTGGCGGGCAAGTGTCAGCATGGTATCCGTTCTGCTGAAGTGTCATGGCGTTGATTTTACGGTGACTCTTCGACAGTGAAAAGAAAAAAGGCCGCAGAGCGGCCATAAACACAAGTAAAAATCAACAAGTTAGATAATTATCAAAGACTTACAGACACACAAAAACACAGCCAACCACAACAAATAACAGGGATGTGGTCACTTTGTGGATCATATCGCCGCCATAAATTTACTTAATAACAGTAACCACAGCCACAAGCACGGCCATCGCAGACAGGACAATACCTGTGAGTAACCAAGTCTGATTTGCAAATGATTTCTGAAGTTCAGTACGATGCTCAGCCATCTCAACTTTCAGAGACTGGCGTAAATCAGCCATCTCAGACTTCAGGGATTGGCGCGATTCTGCCATCTCAAGCCTCAACCCTTCGCGAATCTCCAGTACATCAGATTTGGTAGCAAAGGATTCGCTTCTTGTGGTGAGAGTAATCAGGTTGTTTTTGATTTCAGTCACATCACTTTCCAGGCAACTGACCCGCCGTTCAAGGTCGTCATTCATGCCATCACCTCCATCATTACCACTTCCTGTTACTTGGTTGTTGGATACATTATAGGCATTCTCTTTCTTTTTTCTGAACCGCGAAATATGTGCAACATTCTCTGCCATCACTTCTCATCACCCTGCTTGCCTACCCAGTTCATAAAGGCCAGGGCCGAGTAACGATGAACAAACCCACATCTGTTACAGGTAACCCTGCCAGTAAAGTTGCCGCGCACGCTGGCGCACAAAAGCGTCCTGAATCATTGCTCCCCCTGAGTAATTACAGGAAGATTACCCGCGCGCGAAACTGTTCTCCTTAACCCTCTGTTCTGACTGTTTTCTTACAACAAAAGCCCTTTGTATCAGCCTGTTACGCTTTGCCATCATGACTGAAGAACCAGTCAGAGGGGCAAAAACTATGGCTAATGAAAAAAAGACATCCCGCAAAAAGTTTCGCGTGGCTGTCTCCGGATCAACTGTTGATGGCCGTGAAATCAGTCCGGTGCATCTGCGTGAAGCCGCCGAGAACTTCAACCCGGATGTTTACGCTGCCCGCGTGAACGTTGAGCACTATCTCTCGCCATGCCCGTCAAGCGAATTTTCCGCAATGGGCGATGTCACCGCACTGAGTACGGAAGACATTACGGAAGGTCCGCTGGCCGGACGTACTGCGCTGTATGCAGAAATCGAACCGACCGAGCGCATGAAGCAGCTTGTCGCGGACGGCAAGAAAATCTATTCCAGTATCGAACTGCACCCGCAGTTCTCCGTTAACGGGCGCGCCTATCTGGTCGGGCTGGCGATGACCGACACCCCGGCAAGCCTGGGCACTGAGCGCCTGAAATTCACGGCACAGCAACGTCAGGCGGTGATGACGTTCAACAGTATCCAGGGTGAAGCGCCGCTTATCTCCGAAGCCATCGAGTCTGAAATCATCGAAATGGCAGAACAACGCCAGGAAGAAGGCACCCAGTGGTTTAACCGCGTAATGGGGATTATTGGCCGTGGCCGCAAAGCGGATGACGCCAGTTTTTCCCGTATTCAGGAAGCGGTGGAAGGCGTCGCAACGTCACAGGCCGACATTATCGACCGTTTTAATGTGCTGGAAACCCGCCATCAGCAGGACCGCCAGAAAATTACGTCACTGACCACAGAGCTGGCAGCACTGAAGGAAAAACTGCGCACGCAGGACGGCGATCCGCAGAACCGGTTCACCGCAACAGGTGCAGCCTCCGACCAGCTGGCTGACTTCTGATAAGACAAAGGAGCAAATTTTTTATGAATCTGGTGATGTCAGATATTACCCGCAACAAGCTGGGTTGCTATATGGCGCAGCAGGCGTCGCTTAATAATATTCCGGTTTCCGCACTGGTATCGCGATTTACCGTGGAACCCTCGGTGCAGCAGCGTTTTGAAAACGCCTCAAAGGAAAGCACCGAATTTACAAAAAGAATTAACGTGATCGGCGTGACCGACCAGAAAGGCGAAAAAATCCTCCCGGACACCACCGGGCCAATTGCACGCACGAATACCAGTTATGACGGCACAAAACGCCGTAACCCGAATAACGTGGTTGATCTGAAAAACCGCAAATACCAGTGCGAACAGGTGAACTACGACACGTTTATTTCATATCCGCAGCTTGATGCCTGGGCGGCACATCCTGATTTTCAGTCCCGCATCAGCGCACAGATTGCCCGACAGGTGGCGCTTGACCGCATCATGATCGGTTTCAACGGCACGTCTCACGCGGATGAGTCCAACTTCAGCACCAACAAGCTGCTTCAGGACGTTAACGTGGGATGGCTGGAGCACATCAGAACCGACGCCAGCGAACGCGTTATGAATGACGTGACGCTGACCTCCCGCAACATGGACAACACCGTGGCGCACGCGGGTAAGTATGCGAACGCTGATGCACTGGTACAGGACGCGCGTTCATCCCTGCTGGATGAATGGCACAAGGAAGCTGACGACCTTGTGGTGATTATGGGGCGCAACCTGTTTAACTCGCTGCGTCTGCCCGTGCTGAACAGCATCAGCGGCCAGAATCCCAATGCGGAATTACTTGCCGGGCAGCTCATCCTGTCATCGCGCACCATTGGCGGGCTGGGCGTGTTCCTTGCGCCGTTCTTCCCGGATGCAACGATGCTGATCACCTCGTTCAACAACCTGTCGATTTACTGGCAGAAAGGTTCAATGCGTCGCCTGATGAAAGACGAGCCGGAATACAACCGCATCGCCACCTACCAGTCCATCAATGACGCTTATGTCGTTGAAGACTATGGCAAGTGCGCGATGGTCACTGGCCTGAAGTTCGCCGACAGCTAATCAACTCACGGCGGGCATCATGCCCGCCAGTAACGGAGAGAACAAATGATTACTCCTGCACAGCAACACTGGCAGAACGTGATGGCACAGCGCGCAGGCCGGGCGAATGAAGGCGTGGACCACGCCGCGCGTACCGCGCATGAAGAGGTGCTGTATCGTCTGCGTCTGGCACAGGCCCGGCTTAAGGGCGTACAGGCCAGAAGCGCGAAAGCCGCCATCAAAAAAGAGTTGTTGCCGGATTTTTCCGGCTGGATTGAGGGAACGCTGGAGGCTGACGGCGGGCAGCAGGATGAAGTGATTGCCACGCTGATGGTGTGGGCGATTGACTGTGGCGATCTTCCGCTTGCGCTGCGTATCGGCGCGTATGTGGTCCGTCACAACCTCATCATGCCGGATAACTTTGGCCGTACTGCTGCCACGGTACTGACCGAAGAAATCTGTAATCCGGTACTGACGCAGGCCGGGACGGATGCCGACGCGGATTTGTCCGCCTTTATCGAACCACTGGACACCCTCCGGGAGATTGTCACCGACCAGGACATGCCGGACGAAGTGCGCGCCAAATTATGCAAAGCGTGCGCCTTTGTCCGCCGTGGCCTGAGTGATGCGGACAGCATGGCCCTGTCACTGAAGCTGCTGCGCGAAGCAATGCACCTGAACCCGAACGCAGGTGTGAAACGCGAGATTGCAACCCTTTCCCGCGCCCTGAAAAAAGCCGATTCCGCAGCCGCACCAGAAGACGCCAGCACACAGCAGGCGCAGGACGAAAGCAGCAAAAGTAAAAAGACAACGCGGAAGCCTGCAACACGAAAAACCACCGCGACGCAGAAGGCGAAGCGCGGTTATACACCTCAAAGATGTAGGCGTTCGTTTCCGGTGTGCGGTTGCCCCAGAAGCGGAACCCGTTGCGACGAATAATGGTCGTGATTTCTTTGTTGTTGAGGCTGTTGGCATCGCTGTCTTCGGCCTGCAACGACCAGAACACATGCCTCGACATTCCCAGCACATTTTTAACCGGAACGTTGGACAGCGATTTGTGCCAGCCCTGCTCATGGTCAATGTACGCACGAAGGCCGCACGCATAAGCAGGCGCGGGGAACGTTTCGTTTTTGCCACTTTTCGGGTTGTAGGCGATGAAGTCAGGCCATAAGAGCATCACCTCACGTTCGTTGAATTTCTGGCGGTAGGTAATCGCCTCAGCCATCGTGTTACAGCCGTAACATGAGGCATACACAAACGCGCGCAGTTTACCTGCAATCACGCACAGGGATTTTGTTACCGCCTCCGTGTCCAGCTCCGGCGCGGCCAGAATACGCGGACGGTATCCGATGCTTTCATCCTGCTCTGCAACAAGCAGCGCATACATCCCCGTATAGCTGCCGTCATCCTCAGAACCACCGATAACCAGTTGATCCTGCGTCTTTCCGTCTTCTTCTTTGTGTTCAGCCACGCGAACGACGATCACCTTTGTGCTCACCTGGTCTGCGATTGCCTTAAGCGCACGATAAAGCGTCCCCGTTGTCCCGCATTTTCCCAGCACGTCATTAACGCGGGTCAGCAGTGTGGGCTTGTTCAGCGGGAACAGCTTCGCGTCCGCATCATCCGCCGTTGCCACGATACCGATAACGCTGGAATCAACATCGTTAATCGCTGTTACCAGGTCGGTATTTTCCGTAACACGGGAACCATGAAAACGAGTTTCACTCATAGCTTCAGCCCCTTGTATCCGTTAAATGATTCGGCAACAATCATCACCCACCACGCGCGTAATCTCACCCCTGCGCCGTTCTCCCGACCCGGCGACAACAAAAAGCAGTAACCCCCTCCGCACGCACATGCGACCATGCCGCACAGGGAGGGAACAGATGACCGACACCACCATGCAATTGCTCAGTCAGGGCACAGACCCCGTGAAAATGCCGGATTTTGATATTCTCGCGGAGGGTAAAACGCTGTCAGGCGTGGCAGAGCGCCTGATGAGCCTGTCACTGACCGACAACCGGGGATTTGAGGCGGACCAGCTCACCATCACGCTGGATGATGCGGATGGTCAGTTGCAGCTACCGCCACGGGGCGCGCGCCTGACGGTTCTCATTGGCTGGAAAGGAGAACCGCTGACAGAAAAAGGCACTTACATTGTTGATGAAATCGCTCACGAAGGACCGCCGGACAGGCTGACTGTTTCAGCCCGAAGCGCAGATTTTCGGGATGAATTTAACGTTAAACGTGAGGTGTCCTGGCATGATGTGACCGTTGAGCGCGTGGTATCTGCCATCGCTCATCGGTACGGTCTGAAACCGCAAATCAGCGAAATGCTGATGGATATCGAAATCGACCACGCCGACCAGACCGAAGAAAGCGACATGTCCTTCCTTACGCGCATGGCGGAAATGCTGGGCGCAATCACCACGGTAAAAAGCGGTAATCTGTTATTCATCATGCCAGGCGGTGGCGTGAACGCACTGGGCCAGCCGTTGCCATCGTTCGCCATCACACGCAGCAGCGGCGATCGCCATCAGTTCCGCATTGCTGACCGCGAAGCGTATACGGGGGTACGCGCTTACTGGCTTGATCTTAATTACGGGAAAAAGAAAAAAGTCAGCGTGAAACGCCGCAAACCGCCAAAACCCAAAAAGGAGAAAAGCAGCAGCCGTGAAGGTGATTATATGGAAGGCGCGGAAGGCAATGTGTTTGTGTTACGCAAGACTTATCAGAACGAGCAGGCAGCAAGACGCGCAGCGGCGGCAAAGTGGCAGCAGCTACAACGCGGAGCCGCATCATTCTCCATCACACTGGCTCGTGGACGCGCAGAACTCTACCCCGAAATGCATGGCACGGTAACAGGATTTAAAAGCGAGATTGATAATCAGGACTGGATTATTGCGAAAGCCGATCACACCATTGATAACAGTGGCTTTACCACGCAGCTTGAGCTTGAGGCAAAAATCCCGGAATGGATAGCGGAAACAGAGTGAGCAACTGGGATGCATTAGTTCAGACACGGGCTAGCATGCTTACGTACGGCACAGAAGCAAACCTAATTGGAGTTTTGCTCTGTGCCTTTCACCGATTGGCCAAGTGTAACCCGCCTTACACCAAGACGAATTATAATCGGCAACAATGTCAGTAGTTACTATAAATGTTTATAAACAAAGATTTATTTCTCCGAAGCTACAAGCACTACACTAAATCTCAGCAATCTTTTTTTTACTGTGCTGTTCTATTATCAACTCTGCTTCCGCTTGGTATTCATGAGCTAACTCTCGAAGAATTCGGGCAAATCGATGAAAGCCTAGAAGTTCCATTGCATCAGACTTAGTGTGATATTGTTGGGCCAACTCCAATTCCGGTTTACCTTCTGGGTCAACAATGTAGACACCACGCGAATTTATTATCGCATTCTTATAACCAGTACGCACTTTATCAAGTTCACGTCTATTCAAAAACTCGGCCAGTTCTGGAAGTATCCAATGCTCGTCATTTGCAGGGCTAAAAATTAATATGCTTCCAATCCTATGATAAGCAAAATCTAAATGGCCTGACTTTTCGCATTCTGTTTGGACAAAATCAAACCAGTTATTAAACGCATTGACATCAAACTTGCCTTCAGCATCAACACCCGGAATCTTTTTCCAATCATCAAGTAAGTAGAGTGAGTTTTTGGCAATATTTATTTCACTTTCAGATAGTTCTTTACTTGCTTTTTGAAATTCTGATCGATACGCATATTGAATGACTTCACAAAAAAAACTGGGTTCACTTGCAAGTTTTTTCTCTAATACTTGAGGATGCAACGAATCATTAGCCCCCCTGTTAATTACAGGTAGGTATGCCCATTCAATCTTTACTAAGTCGTCATCTGAAACAGTGTTATCATTTTGAATATAATTCACAAGTTCATTAAATGAGTGAATATCAAACCGCTCAATATTTTCTGTGGTTCTAATTGATTGCAATAGAGCAAGCACAACCTTACTGCTATCAACTGAATTATCGATATGCAAAATTTTAGATAAACAATCTATTGCCATCAAGGGACGGTCTACTTTAATCAAACAGTCTATAGCAAAATAAATTTCTTCCGTTGAATCACAGCTGTATGCATTAACAAGAGTATTTTTCCAATACTCGAAAGGAAAATCATCAAATGAAGCGTTTAATGCATCCCATGTTTCTTTTTTAAACGGTAACAAAAGAAAAAAAGCAATCTTTTCTTGAGCACTCCAGTCATTAATAACTGTCAACACCCATGATTTTCCTTCTCTGTAGTTTTTAGCCTGTACATAACCAGAAGCAAGAGAATTTTCC
>NZ_SJWV01000489.1:0-801 GCF_004352695.1 Escherichia sp. KCJ4928 | reverse complement strand
ATGTTATCCCCGTACGGATCATCGTTACCCGCCTGTTGTTTTGCCCTGTTCAGTGCGTCAGTAGCCTGCCCCTGCTGGCCTTTTTTGCCGCCCGGTCGCGCCGTTCTCGCACTGATTACGCTGTCTGCGATAACCTGCCAGCCCTGCCGCGTTTCGCCGTTCTGGCCTGTCCACTGGCTTACCTGCATCGTGCCGGATACGCTGGCAACGTCGCCTTTTTGATGTTTAGCCAGGAAGTCGGCCTGCTTGCCAAATGCGATGACGGACAGCCATAACGTCGCCTGTCCGTCCTGTGCCTGGCTGCATGGCAGCGATACCGCCATACGAACCAGCGTCATCGGTGTACCCTTGCTGGTCTGTTTTACCTGCGGGTCGTCCACCAGCCGCCCGTAAGCGGCTATCTGTGCTGTCATGATTCCACCTCTCCGGTTTTAACGTTGATGGTTGTTACCTGTTCCGCTTCGGCAATCTCACGTTCTGTCAGTGTGGCAAAGTTTGCCGCTGCTGTGGTCATGAATGCGCTTATCAGGTCGGGATGTTCTTTCGCGTATCCTTCCCCCGCGTGGCGGTCTATCGTTCTGATTGCCACCTTTAAAGCGTGCTCTGTCATGTCTAACGCTTTATATTTTGGCGCTGTCTTATCTCTGGTTTTTCTGTTCATTCCCCACTACTCCCCACTTTTGCTCCCCACTTTTTGAAATTACCCACCGTCTCCCCACCTCTTTTTTTTGTGATTCTAACGTTATGTTTTTCAATATGTTTTTTACTCCCCACTTTTTTGGGTATATACAGGTGGGAAAG
>NZ_SJWV01000488.1:0-805 GCF_004352695.1 Escherichia sp. KCJ4928 | reverse complement strand
GAGATACCAACAGCGTGAGCTATGAGAAAGCGCCACGCTTCCCGAAGGGAGAAAGGCGGACAGGTATCCGGTAAGCGGCAGGGTCGGAACAGGAGAGCGCACGAGGGAGCTTCCAGGGGGAAACGCCTGGTATCTTTATAGTCCTGTCGGGTTTCGCCACCTCTGACTTGAGCGTCGGTTTTTGTGATGCTCGTCAGGGGGGCGGAGCCTATGGAAAAACGCCATCGGTGCGGCCTTCTTCCTGTTCCTGGTCTTTTGCTCACATGTTCTTTCCGGCGTTATCCCCTGATTCTGTGGATAACAGCATTTCGTTTTTGAGTGCGTAGATACCGCTCGCCGCAGTCGAACGACCGAGCGTAGCGAGTCAGTGAGCGAGGAAGCGGAAAAGCGCCTGGACGTGCATTTTCTCCTTACGCATCTGTGCGGCATTTCACACCCGGTATGGCGCACTTTTCATACAATCCGCACTGATGCCACATGGTTCAGCCAGTATACACTCCGCTATCGCTACGTGACTGGGTCATGGCTGCGCCCCGACACCCGCTAAAACCTGCTGACGCGCCCTGACGGGCTTGTCTGCTCCCGGCATCCGCTCACAGGCAAGCTGTGACCGTCTCCGGGAGCTGTATGTGTCAGAGGTTTTCACCGTCATCCCCGAAGCGTGCGAGGCAGCTGCGGTAAAGCTCGTCGGCGTGGTCGTGAAGGGCTTCGCAGATGTCCGCCTGGTCGTCGGCGTCCAGTTCATTCAGTTTTTCCAGCAGTGTCAGCGTCTGGCTTCTGATAAAGCGGGCCATGTTAAGGGCTG
>NZ_SJWV01000487.1:0-812 GCF_004352695.1 Escherichia sp. KCJ4928 | reverse complement strand
CATTAATACGAATTTAGCCATTATGCCCGATAAATTCATCCTGTAAATAATACAAATACAATACAAATAATTTCAATCAAGTGAAATTGATCACATAATGGTATTGTTTTATCGGGCACACTGGCGCGACTATAAAAACGATCAAGTGAGGATCATGATGAATCTGACGACTCTGACCCACCGCGATGCGTTGTGTCTGAATGCGCGCTTTACCAGCCGTGAAGAGGCCATCCACGCGTTGACTCAACGTCTTGCTGCTCTGGGGAAAATTTCCAGTACTGAGCAATTTCTGGAAGAAGTGTATCGCCGTGAAAGCCTTGGCCCGACCGCCTTAGGTGAAGGGTTGGCTGTGCCGCATGGCAAAACTGCTGCGGTAAAAGAAGCGGCGTTTGCGGTCGCCACACTCAGCGAGCCGCTTCAGTGGGAAGGCGTTGATGGCCCGGAAGCGGTTGATTTAGTGGTGCTGCTGGCGATTCCCCCCAATGAAGCGGGTACTACGCATATGCAACTGCTGACAGCGCTGACCACGCGCCTGGCGGATGATGAGATTCGGGCGCGTATACAGTCGGCGACGACGCCTGATGAGTTGCTCTCGGCGCTGGATGACAAGGGAGGCACGCAACCTTCTGCCTCTTTTTCCAACGCGCCAACTATCGTCTGCGTAACGGCCTGTCCGGCGGGTATTGCTCACACCTATATGGCTGCGGAATATCTGGAAAAAGCCGGACGCAAACTCGGCGTAAATGTTTACGTGAAAAACAAGGCGCTAACGGCATTGAAGGGCGTTTAACGGCGGATCAACTCAATAGTGC
>NZ_SJWV01000486.1:0-813 GCF_004352695.1 Escherichia sp. KCJ4928 | reverse complement strand
GTTTGGTGTTAAAAAACATAAACCATCCCTGACAGAGTTAATTAAAACAGGGAATAATATAAAAATAGAAATTATTAACACTATTCCCTGTATATTCATTCAATCAATTTAATTGGTGAATACTTACTGATAAGTAATGGTGTATGCAGTGTTAGTTTTTACATAACCAGCAGTTGCTGTTTGGTCTGCGACGGCACGAACGTAAGACGCTTTAAAATCATAAACAGCAGATTTTGTCGTTGCATCCAGGGCTTTAGTATACACATCGCCAGGGTTGTTAATTTGAACCTGTTTGATAGTGGAACCATCAATATTGTGCAGAGCGATATTCACGCCGTCAGACGGGTTGTTAATAGACATGTCGTTGTTCAGCGTTCCTTTGCTATTACCAAAGAAAACAGAACCGAAGGTCATTTTAGCTGTACTACCTGGATTCGGATTTGCTTTGCTGCAGTCAACGGTGATGCTGAAAGGTTTGGCTTTAGCGCCAACGGTGTCATTCAGCACGCCAGCATCGATTTCACCAACAGTTGCAGTTTGCAGCAGGATCAGACCATCTTTATTACCGCCGTCAACGCGGGTTTCACAGGTGTTATCAACAACCAGACCACTGATATTTAACTGACCACCATCCATATCAGCAGAAGCAGTACCTGCAACCATTGCCAGCATAAGACCAGACAGGGCAAAACCTAATTTTTTAGACATAAAAATCCTTGAATAAAATTCCATTAGTCAGACTACTGGTTTGAAGAATGACTATTCATGACACAAATGTTATAAGCAGATGCTAGATATTAATGAGCAATGATA
>NZ_SJWV01000485.1:0-813 GCF_004352695.1 Escherichia sp. KCJ4928 | reverse complement strand
AAGCGCCACCGACGGCCTGCCATCCAGCAGGGGGACCACATACGGGTACACCTGCCCGCCGGCAAGATGCGCCAGATGAGGATACAAATCCGCCTCCGTCATCGTCTCAGTACCTCATCAATGGCCCGGTTCATCCGCGCAATCGCCACCTGCGCTGCCTGTTCACTGCGCACATCAAACGCCGGGCGCACAAACGGGTGCGGAGGCATATTCACGGTCCCCATTTCCACAAACCGCCAGTAGAAAGCATTGCGCGGGTTATCCGCCTTCATGGTGTTATCGCTGTTACCGGTGTCCGGATTAACACCACGGATATGGACACCGGATTCCATCCCGCCATCGCGGGAGCGCCGGGAAAGGACCACCACATTGCGGCGCAGTTTTCCCCTGCGCACCGGTGCCCGTGACACCACTTCTTCTTTCAGCACATTCGCCCCCGCACGGGTTGCCTCACGCAGCACCCGGTTGTTTTCCGCACCACTCAGAAGCTGCAAATCGCGGCTGATGTCCTCCAGCCCCGAAAAATCCAGCAGGGTTTCGATCATTTTTCCCCTCCCAGCCGACAGAGAATTTCCAGACGTCCGCCGGTCGCATCCGGCACGGGCAGCCCGACAACGTTCAGGATCCGGTCACGCCAGGGACCACTCAGCACATGAAGTCGTGACGCTGCCGTGATTTCCCGACCGGACTGACCGCGCACCCAGATGCGGATTTCCGCCTGCGCCATTTCCGCACCGGACTGCATCCGCTCCCGGCTGCTCCTGCCACGGATATCCGCATGAATTTTCCCGCATGACACCCATTCTTCCGTCA
>NZ_SJWV01000484.1:0-820 GCF_004352695.1 Escherichia sp. KCJ4928 | reverse complement strand
CTGTTCAGAGGTTATAGTCTTTCCAGGGGTCGATATTCCCCGGCAGATGTTCATTCACCCGATCCACGACGGCATCACAGACCTGGTTTTCCAGATCGCGAAGGATTTTGTCCAGGCTGGGGAATTGTGGAAGAGTGATGCTGACGTCCTTAATGCGGGACAGGCAGGACTGCAGGGAGGAGGCGACGTCGTTTTCTCGCTGTGACCATGCCTGGCTGGCTGTGCGCGCCCGCTCCCAGGCGGCTTTGCTGCCGGCTTCTGCGGCAGCACCTGCCCGACAGGTTGCTGCCACGGCAGCCGGAGAAGCCAGCGAGATGCTGGTCAGTATGACCAGCAGCGTTTTTTTCATGTTCATGGTCGTCCTTACCGGCTCACAGGCCGGGGCTGTGGGATTGTGCCTGTTGCAGAGTTTTTTCCTGCCTGTCCTCCGCCTTTTGGCTGTCAGACCACTCTTTCCAGGTCTGCTCAAAACCCAGAGAGCGGAAAAGCTTGTCCGGTTGCTCTTCCGGTTTGTGGATGGCGGCAAACAACGGGGAGTCCTGTTGCTTCAGGTGAAACTGCATTATTTGTGGGGACGGACGTTGATGAGTATTCTCATCATGGTTAACAGCTTCACCGTAACCGGCAAACTGCAGACCGTTATCCGTCAGGGCATTGATGACCAGCTGACGGTTGTCAGCTGACGGGGTGGCCAGTGCCGGGTAAAGGGTGCCGTTCAGGCGGACCACGCCCTGCAGATGATCATCTGCGCTGTGGACCAGCAGAAGATTCAACTGACGATTGTCCTTATCGGCAGAGGCGATGGCTGGTATCAGTTCAT
>NZ_SJWV01000483.1:0-824 GCF_004352695.1 Escherichia sp. KCJ4928 | reverse complement strand
AAACTCTTCAGCTAATGTAATAAAGTTATATTATTAGATACAAAATCATTACAAACTATCATTGAATCGATGATAACTATAGATAGTGCTAATTATTAACATTTGCTTGTTGACTGCGAGTATCGACTTTGCGAATGGAAGCGGTGTCGGGTTTTATGTCGAGTGTAATGACGAGCAAGGATGAATGAGAACGCATAAAAATCTGTTATTTACATCATATGATCATCATGTTTATTGCGTGGTTTATAAGTATTGTTATTGCACACTCAAGGCCCTTTAGCTCAGTGGTTAGAGCAGGCGACTCATAATCGCTTGGTCGCTGGTTCAAGTCCAGCAAGGGCCACCAAATCATTATTTACGTATCAGGAAGAGTTAAGGGTACAAGGGGTACTCGATGGCGGTCTATATTTCATGACTAACGCCATTTCAAGGAAGAAGTGCGGTGGGTGGTTTCGAATGAGGGCTGGTGTTTTGGTACGTGGCACGCCACTGCAATGTATTTATTCATCAGTACTCATTCAAAAGTACCTGGAAAAAATGCCCGCTATGCCAAGCGGGCAAATTGCTTACATGTGGAATTAAGTAATTAACGATAAAGCCAGAGTATTATCATTTATCATGCCTCTTCATTTAATCAGGTTAATTACTCAAATCACTGAACTATTCTCTGTTCGCTCACTGATGATAAGTGAGTGTCACAACCACGATTTGTATGCGGGCCAATGCCGTAGAGTAAGGATGAAATGTCTCTGCCACGCCTTAAACATCTACTACTGACCAGAATACCCGTCGCAGGCAGATGAGTCTTGTGAGCGTTACAGGAG
>NZ_SJWV01000482.1:0-825 GCF_004352695.1 Escherichia sp. KCJ4928 | reverse complement strand
GCGTAAGTGCATCCTTTTCGTCCCACCGGACTTTCCTGTTCCAGTATGATTACTTTGCACCTTAGTTTCAGACAGTTGCAATACTTTATAAGTATATGAAGGGCGCTTGTTTTTTTCAGGTAGCTGAACTTTACGACCATTTATGAATTTTCTTTCTGGTTTAGTGCTAAGTGTGACAGGACACACATTTTCGCAATTTAACACGCTACATGCCTGTATGAAAGCCTGTAGTTCATCGCGAGTATCCATAATAATTTGCGCATATAATCTTTCAATACTTCCCACCTGCTTTATCAAATCATCTTTAAATTCCATGCTTGTTATAAAAGGCTCTGCTTTGAAGTGTGCTGCATTATATTTGGCTACTCCATTCTCTTTTAATGTGTCGATTACAAGCCTGGATGCAGGCAATGTCCTGTCAGGTTCGTATTTAGTGAGTTTGTTGTTATATGGGAAAAACATTCCACCGACACCAAGAATCCATATTTTTAAATCATCAGACCATGAAACAGGAAGGATAAACACTCCGCCATCAATATAAGTGTTAAGGATTGAATTACATCCCGGGATGGGTTCAAAACTCTGTCTGGCCTCCCAGCACAGGGCAATTCTTCTGGATGATGGTGATATATTAAAATCACCTATTTGGGTTTCTACACTGTCTTTGAACCATGGTATTTCAAATGTTACAACTGGATATGGTAATCGTGCCAAATCGAAATGTGTTTGGCGGTATTCTTCTGGTTCAATAATATCGCAGCAGTTCGGTAAGATGAACTTAACACTACTGTCCAGCATATCAATGACCTGACGCATAATATATGA
>NZ_SJWV01000481.1:0-825 GCF_004352695.1 Escherichia sp. KCJ4928 | reverse complement strand
CTGACGGCTCTGGCTGACTGGTTTTATCTCAACCCGGAATGGCTGAACGGCAGGGTACGTTATCCTTTAAGCCGTGCCGGTGAGTGGCCAGCCACACAGGATGCGTTCTGCCAGCTTATTTCAGCCAGCGATAATGTGGATATTATTATCTGGCACAGTTTTCCTTTTGCCGGTGTTCATTCACAGGAATATTGCGGTGTACTGTTCCGCAAGAAAAAAGAAATTAATAAAGCCATCATTTATCCTGTACTTTCTTTATCACCTGTAAGAATGAATAAGGAAAAAGAAAACTGGTTTCACACTGCCCGCAATTTATATGCAAAGACATCCGTCCGGACCGTAACGCTTCGTCCGGCACAGGCAGAATATCTGATGACAGGAAAAATATTACCTGCTGAGTTATTCAGTATACCGTTATTACCCTGGTAATAACGCAGAGAAAAAACCAATAAATTTTTAATGGCACAGTCGTGTCATACCGTTGCTGTACCCAAAACACCTCAAACCAGGAAACTGAAATGATGATGAATATGCACATTACCCGAACTCTCATCGCATCTGCTGTTTTATTTTCCTTTAATTCAACAGCCGCGACTTCATATTTTGAAGCCCGCAATGATGCAATGGGGGGAACCGGGGTAGCCTCCTCTCACTACGGTGTGGCACCTCTGGCAAACCCGGCCCTGCTGACAAAAGCAGGTCCGGAAGATGACTTCAGTCTTCTGCTTCCGTCCGTTGGTGGGCAATTGTCCGATCCGGGTAATATCAGTGACAACGCAGACAAAATCAGTGATGACTGGAAAGCCTTTGATCGTGCCATCGACA
>NZ_SJWV01000480.1:0-832 GCF_004352695.1 Escherichia sp. KCJ4928 | reverse complement strand
TCCTTACGCCAATAATGTCTGATACAGTCCCTATAAATATTAGAGCAATAAAGAATACTATGCCTGTTGGAAAACATATTACCATCATTCCATAAGACATGAGACTAATTAACTCGCTCACATCACGAGTGGAGTCTAATAGTGAAAGTCTATGCATGGAAAAGAATAGTATTAAAAGCGATAAAGCCAGCCATATAGCTCTGAATAAAAAAATAATATATTTCATTACATCACTCCGGTGAATACAAATCTAACAAAACGTCCAATGTTATTTCCGGAGCACTTCATCTTACATGTTTCTAAAGAATCATTAGACCAGTCTTGGCAGTTTTTAAATAGCCCTAAATTTATAGGTGTGAATATATCAGGCAATACAGAATAACGCGGCCTTACCTCTTTAAACTTCCCTTTTAAACAGTTCTCCACACAACTATTATCGGTTTCAACGAGGTCACAACGGCCAGCAGCTTCTTTTGTATCATTACTTGCTTTACCTGGCCCCCATAGACCATCTCCTTTTGATTCTCCCCGTTGGTCTTGGCCACCACAAGTATAGTCCCCTTTACCATCTGGGACACAAAGATATTGATGATAGAACGGATTCCCCCATATATCTGGACCGCTTCTTTCACCAGTTCCGCCCATTGAATGCAGTGGCTTAATGCATTTTAGTGTTTCTAATCCTAATGGATCTATATTTGAGATCGGATTCAACGGATACTGATAAAAATTCCATCCCCCCTTCAGCCCAATCGGATCCTGAGTGATATACCGCCCCTGCAGCGGGTCATAATAGCGGTGGCGGTTGTAATACAGGCCGGACTCCTCATCA
>NZ_SJWV01000047.1:0-26894 GCF_004352695.1 Escherichia sp. KCJ4928 | reverse complement strand
AAAGGTATTAACTTTACTCCCTTCCTCCCCGCTGAAAGTACTTTACAACCCGAAGGCCTTCTTCATACACGCGGCATGGCTGCATCAGGCTTGCGCCCATTGTGCAATATTCCCCACTGCTGCCTCCCGTAGGAGTCTGGACCGTGTCTCAGTTCCAGTGTGGCTGGTCATCCTCTCAGACCAGCTAGGGATCGTCGCCTAGGTGAGCCGTTACCCCACCTACTAGCTAATCCCATCTGGGCACATCCGATGGCAAGAGGCCCGAAGGTCCCCCTCTTTGGTCTTGCGACGTTATGCGGTATTAGCTACCGTTTCCAGTAGTTATCCCCCTCCATCAGGCAGTTTCCCAGACATTACTCACCCGTCCGCCACTCGTCAGCAAAGAAGCAAGCTTCTTCCTGTTACCGTTCGACTTGCATGTGTTAGGCCTGCCGCCAGCGTTCAATCTGAGCCATGATCAAACTCTTCAATTTAAAAGTTTGATGCTCAAAGAATTAAACTTCGTAATGAATTACGTGTTCACTCTTGAGACTTGGTATTCATTTTTCGTCTTGCGACGTTAAGAATCCGTATCTTCGAGTGCCCACACAGATTGTCTGATAAATTGTTAAAGAGCAGTTGCGACGCGGCTTTCAGCTCACTGTCGCGAGGTGGCGTATATTACGCTTTCCTCTTTCAGAGTCAACCCTGAATTTCAGGATTTTTTCTCTTCGTTGTTACGACCATCTTGTGAAGTGTTTCACGTTGTCGTCTCAACGGAGGCGCATTATAGGGATCCCAATTTTTTGCACAAGTACTTTTTTGATCTTTTTTTCTGTTTGTTGTTTTTTCACCCTTTTTGCCGCATTCGCACACAAAACGGTGCTTTTTTGCATACTAAAAGACTTGCACAAGGCCAATAATGCCCCCAAAGTCATTAGTAAATCATTTATTGCTGAGGTAAGTATGTCTGATGTTTTACGCCCATACCGCGATCTTTTTCCACAAATCGGTCAGCGCGTAATGATCGACGATAGCAGTGTCGTGATTGGTGACGTTCGTCTGGCTGATGATGTGGGGATCTGGCCGCTCGTTGTGATTCGTGGAGATGTACATTATGTACAGATCGGAGCACGCACCAATATCCAGGATGGCAGTATGTTGCATGTCACTCATAAATCCTCGTACAACCCAGATGGCAACCCATTAACCATTGGCGAAGATGTCACTGTTGGTCACAAGGTGATGCTCCACGGCTGCACCATTGGCAATCGAGTTTTGGTTGGGATGGGCTCAATTTTACTTGATGGCGCAATAGTAGAAGATGATGTGATGATTGGTGCGGGTAGTCTGGTCCCACAAAATAAACGGCTGGAGAGCGGATATCTGTATCTCGGTAGCCCCGTCAAACAGATCCGCCCGTTAAGTGATGAAGAGAAGGCTGGGTTACGCTATTCCGCGAATAATTACGTGAAATGGAAGGACGAATATCTGGATCAGGGTAACCAGACCCAGCCTTGATCATCTTCACTTTGTTCCTGAATTAAGTTTTCCGCTTCTTCTTCCAGATCCCAGCGATGCTGACGAAAACTCGCTAACCACTGTTCTGGCGTATCTCCAGTAAAACGATACGCCAGACTCTCGCCAGAGATCGCACATGTCAGTTGCATGCCATTCACGAGAGCGGGAAAACATACACATTTTTTATTCTCGTCCCACTCTTCTCTGTCCGGAAACTGAATGGCCTGATTCACGCGGACAATTCCTCCTGCAATTGCTTTATAACTGGTTCTACGTCAGGCAGAACACCGTGCCAGAGAAGAAAGGCATGAGCCGCCTGTGCCACCAGCATTCCTAAACCATCAGCATTACGCTTTGAGCCTCGCTGCTCACACCATGCCAGAAAAGGAGTTTTTCCTTTCTGATAGAACATGTCATAGCAATAAATGCCTGGATGAATGAGCGATGACGGGATCGCCGGAATATCACCACTGATGCCACTGGATGTTGCATTAATAATGAGATCAAACTCATGACCTTCCAGTTCGTCCATACCCAACGCCTGAATACTGCCAGTGTGCGCAAACAATTTAGCCAACTCTTCCGCGCGGGATACCGTCCGATTAGTGATTGTCACCGCACAGTCCAGGGAAAGAAGTGGCAGTAGTACGCCGCGAGATGCTCCACCAGCGCCGATGAGCAGAATACGTAAACCAGGACGGATAAAAGACAGACGTTCCAGATCGCTTAACAAACCTATACCATCGGTATTGTCACCCAGCAGGCGTCCATCTTCTAACCGCTTGAGGGTATTAACAGCACCAGCCAACGCTGCCCGTTCAGTAAGCTCATCCGCTCTGGCAAAAGCCTCTTCTTTAAAAGGCACCGTCACATTCGCACCTTTACCACCAGCACGAAAGAAAGCGTTCAGTGTGTTGATGAAATCATTGATGGGTGCCAACACGCGCCCATAGGGATGTTCAATATTCAGTTGCTGAGCAAATTGCTGATGAATGAATGGCGATTTGCTGTGGGCTATCGGATTACCAAAAACAGCATAGGTTTCCATTATGTTACCCCTGTCGAAACAGTTCACCCGTCAGGGCATCGCGGATTTCTGAAGGATTTAAACGCCCCCCCGTTTCACCAGGCACAACCGGGAACGCCGCGCCAAATTGTGCGCGAACTTCGTCTACTGTTCGACAAGGTGGCAATCCACTCAAGTTGGCACTGGTAGAAACCAGCGGTTTACCATAAGCCTGGCACAAAGCAACCACCAACGGATGGTCGGTGACTCGTACAGCAAGCGAATCAAAGCGGCCCGTCAACCAGCGCGGTGTTGTCGCAGGCGCGGGAAAGACAAAGGTGACAGGACCTGGCCAGCGGGAAAAAATGGTTTCACGCTGCGCATCAGTCAGCATGGTGTCATCAATATAGGGTTTAAGCTGCTCGTAATTTGCCGCGATTAAAATCAGCCCCTTATCAACCGGACGCTGTTTTAACTCCAACAGTCGCATCACTGCTGTTTCGCTATCAGGATCGCACCCGACACCGAAAACGGCTTCCGTTGGATAGGCGATGACACGTTCTTCATTGAGGACATCTATCGCAGCTGCGATAGCGTCTCCTTGCAGGTTATTATTCACGTTATTATTCCGCCGAAACCGGCTTTCCACATTGTTTACTGGCACAAAAGTGTTTTACACCCTGCGCGGTTTTCTTTTCGATGAGTAGTGGATAATGACACTCAGGGCATTCTCCAGCTATGGGTTTGAAGTTAATGGCAAATTGACACTCCGGGTAGCGATCACAGGAGTGAAATGTTTTGCCATAACGGGAGCGGCGCTGGACCAGATGGCCCGTCCGGCATTGGGGGCATGTAATTGCTGTTTCGTCCGGTTTATCGATAAGTTCGGTATGTTCGCATTCAGGGTAGTTACTGCAACCAATAAACATACCAAAGCGTCCCTGGCGTAATACCAGATTTGCGCCACATGCAGGGCAAACCTGCCCCTCCAGAACTTTGACAATATGTCCATCCGCTGAAGATTTCAGAGGACGGACGTAGTCACACGCCGGATACTGTGAGCATCCAAGAAACGGACCGTGTTTCCCGGATCGAATAACCAGTTCAGCCCCGCACTTTGGGCAGGACTCATTATTACGCACCGTGAACAGTGCTGATTTCGCCATAACAACTTATGCTGAATTAAAGAAATGATTAATGCAGCATACCTTCATTCACTTCAAAGAGTAATTCTTCCATTTGCTGGTACGCATTTTCGCAGCCCGGAATATTGAACAACACCATCAGGATTACCCATTTCAGATCATCCAGCTCGAACTCTGCGTTATCCAGCGCGAGCACTCGCTCTATCACCATTTCACGAGTTTCAAGGTTGAGCACCTGAATCTGCTCAAGGAAAAGCAGAAAACCACGACAGCTGGCATCCAGTCTTTCACACTCCTCAGGGGTATAAATACGCATGGAGAGTGGATCAGAGGCCAGTTGCATCGGTTCTGCCAGTCCTTCCTGATAATCCGCAAGCTTTTCCAGCCAAAGCAGGGCATTGTAGATATCTTCTCGATCAAATCCTGCGTCGGTAAGATCCTGTTCAAGTTTGTCTTGATCCACACGCAACTCAGCTTCTGTGTGAATATAGGTTTCAAACAAATACATTAGTACGTCGAACATGGCATGCCCTCCTCAATCGGACATAGCCGCCGGGTACAGCTGCGATCCATCCTGCTAACTCCAGTTCGAGTAGTTGAGTAACTACCTCTGGCACAGGTTGGCCGGCACGTTCAGCGACGACGTCAACAGGTGTTACCTCATCTCCTACGTTAGCCAGGAGCTCAGGAAATGGCAATGCCACGTCTTGCTGATCTGGTGAATAAAATGAATTTTCAGGGGCGTCTGGCAACCAGTGCAATCCAAATTGCAAGTTTTCCAGAATTTCTTCCGGTTCCGTCACAAGAATCGCACCTTGTTTTATTAACCAGTGAGGCCCTTCGCTTCCCGGATTCCCTATTGGACCTGGCAAGGCAAAAACTTCACGCCCCTGCTCAAGCGCACAACGTGCTGTCACTAGCGAACCACTGCGCAAAGCCGCTTCCACCACCAGTACACCTTTACTTAGACCACTGATAATGCGATTTCTTCGTGGGAAATTGTAAGCAAGGGGTGGAACATCGAGGGGAAATTCCGAGACGAGAGCTCCGCCATGTTCAAGCAAACTGGCAGCCAGTCGGGCATGGCGGCGGGGATGAATGGTATTAAGTCCATTCCCCAATACAGCAATGCTGACGCCATTTACCTGTAAGGCCGCTTTATGCGCCACACCATCGATTCCACGCGCCAGTCCACTTGTAATTGTCACTCCACGCGTCGCCAGAGTTTCGCAAAATAATCGTCCCCATCGCTCGCCATACCATGAATGCGCCCGACTCCCCACTATGGCAAGCTGAAATGAATGCAGCGCGTGCAGTTCTCCTTCAACAAACAGTGCGCCGGGGTAATCTGTCGTCGCCTGAAGTTGAGGAGGATAAAATTCGCTGTCCGCAGGGATTAAATGATGGTTGGGTTGCTCCAACCAACAAAGTGAGCTTTCGATACTCTTTCGCGGAAATGAAAGAAAGCGTTGTGCCTGCCGCAATGTAAGCCCAGTTTGCTGCAATACAACCGCATCAATATGCGACTGTTTTGCCAGCCAGTGAGCTATACGGACCATATCATCGCCGTACAAGCTGCTGATACTCATTAAACGCAGCCAAATTTCTGTATCGACCATCCTTATCTCCCTGCCATAAGCAGCCTTAGCAATCTTTGCGATTGGTCAGTGATGCTGTCAATCAGAGGGGGATTTGTCTAGAATAGAAGAAATAATCTTTCTAACTCCTGAACACATCTCTGGAGATTTATGTCAGTTTTGCAAGTGTTACATATTCCGGACGAGCGGCTTCGCAAAGTTGCTAAACCGGTAGAAGAAGTGAATGCAGAAATTCAGCGTATCGTCGATGATATGTTCGAGACGATGTATGCAGAAGAAGGTATTGGCCTGGCGGCAACCCAGGTTGATATCCATCAACGTATCATTGTTATTGATGTTTCGGAAAACCGTGACGAACGGCTGGTGTTAATCAATCCGGAGCTTTTAGAAAAAAGCGGCGAAACAGGCATTGAAGAAGGTTGCCTGTCGATCCCTGAACAACGTGCTTTAGTGCCACGCGCAGAGAAAGTTAAAATTCGCGCCCTGGACCGCGACGGTAAACCATTTGAACTGGAGGCAGATGGTCTGTTAGCCATCTGTATTCAGCATGAGATGGATCACCTGGTCGGCAAACTGTTTATGGATTATCTGTCACCGCTGAAACAACAACGTATTCGTCAGAAAGTTGAAAAACTGGATCGTCTGAAAGCCCGGGCTTAAGGATAAGAACTAACGTGTCAGAATCACTACGTATTATTTTTGCGGGTACACCTGACTTTGCAGCGCGTCATCTCGACGCGCTGTTGTCTTCTGGTCATAACGTCGTTGGCGTGTTCACCCAGCCAGACCGACCGGCAGGACGCGGTAAAAAACTGATGCCCAGCCCGATTAAAGTTCTGGCTGAGGAAAAAGGTCTGCCCGTTTTTCAACCTGTTTCCCTGCGTCCACAAGAAAACCAGCAACTGGTCGCCGATCTGCAGGCTGATGTTATGGTCGTCGTCGCCTATGGTTTAATTCTGCCTAAAGCTGTGCTGGAGATGCCGCGTCTTGGCTGTATCAACGTTCATGGTTCACTGCTGCCACGCTGGCGCGGTGCTGCACCAATCCAACGCTCACTATGGGCGGGTGATGCAGAAACTGGTGTGACCATTATGCAAATGGATGTTGGTTTAGACACCGGTGACATGCTCTATAAGCTCTCCTGCCCGATTACTGCAGAAGATACCAGTGGTACGCTGTACGACAAGCTGGCAGAGCTTGGCCCACAAGGGCTTATCACCACGTTGAAACAACTGGCAGACGGCACGGCGAAACCAGAAGTTCAGGACGAAACTCTTGTCACTTACGCCGAGAAGTTGAGTAAAGAAGAAGCGCGTATTGACTGGTCGCTTTCGGCAGCGCAGCTTGAACGCTGCATTCGCGCTTTCAACCCATGGCCAATGAGCTGGCTGGAAATTGAAGGACAACCGGTTAAAGTCTGGAAAGCGTCGGTCATTGATACGGCAACCAACGCTGCACCAGGAACGATCCTTGAAGCCAATAAACAAGGCATTCAGGTTGCGACTGGTGATGGCATCCTGAACCTGCTCTCGTTACAACCTGCGGGTAAGAAAGCGATGAGCGCGCAAGACCTCCTGAACTCTCGTCGGGAATGGTTTGTTCCGGGCAACCGTCTGGTCTGATAGTCCACTCTTCTAAGCCCGGTCTTGCCGGGCATTTTTATACTTATGAAAAAACAACGTAATTTACGTAGCATGGCGGCCCAGGCCGTTGAACAAGTCGTCGAGCAAGGGCAATCATTAAGCAACATTCTGCCACCGCTCCAGCAAAAAGTTTCCGATAAAGACAAAGCACTTCTTCAAGAGTTGTGCTTTGGCGTACTGCGTACGCTTTCGCAGTTAGACTGGCTGATTAATAAGTTAATGGCCCGTCCGATGACCGGCAAACAGCGGACCGTGCATTACCTGATTATGGTTGGTTTGTATCAACTGCTTTATACCCGCATTCCACCTCATGCTGCGCTGGCTGAAACGGTTGAAGGCGCTATCGCAATTAAGCGTCCGCAACTTAAAGGGTTGATAAACGGTGTATTACGCCAGTTCCAGCGTCAGCAAGAAGAGTTATTAGCCGAGTTTAATGCCAGTGATGCACGTTATCTGCATCCTTCCTGGTTGCTGAAGCGTCTGCAAAAAGCGTATCCAGAGCAGTGGCAATCCATCGTCGAAGCCAATAACCAGCGTCCGCCAATGTGGCTGCGCGTTAATCGTACGCATCATTCCCGCGACAGCTGGCTTGCATTGTTGGATGAAGCAGGAATGAAAGGTTTCCCGCATGCGGATTACCCTGATGCTGTACGGCTGGAAACACCTGCACCTGTTCATGCGCTACCTGGTTTTGAAGACGGATGGGTTACCGTTCAGGATGCATCAGCACAAGGTTGCATGACCTGGCTTGCGCCACAAAACGGTGAACACATTCTGGATCTTTGTGCCGCCCCCGGCGGTAAAACAACGCATATCCTTGAGGTGGCACCAGAAGCGCAGGTTGTTGCGGTTGATATTGACGAACAGCGCCTCTCTCGCGTTTACGACAATTTAAAACGCCTTGGTATGAAAGCGACCGTGAAACAAGGTGATGGCCGCTACCCTTCCCAATGGTGTGGCGAGCAACAGTTTGATCGCATTTTATTAGATGCGCCTTGTTCAGCAACCGGTGTGATTCGTCGCCATCCGGATATTAAATGGTTACGTCGCGATCGCGATATCCCGGAACTCGCGCAATTGCAGTCTGAAATTCTCGACGCCATTTGGCCGCATTTAAAATCCGGTGGAACCCTGGTCTATGCCACCTGTTCGGTGTTACCGGAAGAGAATAGCCTGCAGATTAAAGCCTTTTTGCAACGTACCGCTGATGCCGAACTTTGCGAAACAGGAACACCAGAGCAACCGGGTAAACAAAATCTGCCTGGTGCCGAAGAGGGCGACGGCTTCTTTTACGCTAAGCTAATCAAAAAGTGATGAGATAACGGGTCGCGACTGATGAAAATTATCATTCTGGGTGCCGGCCAGGTTGGCGGCACACTGGCGGAAAACCTGGTTGGCGAGAACAACGATATCACTGTTGTCGATACCAACGGTGAGCGTCTGCGGACCTTGCAGGATAAATTTGACCTGCGAGTCGTGCAGGGGCATGGCTCTCATCCACGCGTATTGCGGGAGGCAGGTGCCGACGACGCCGATATGCTGGTTGCTGTAACCAGTTCAGATGAAACCAATATGGTTGCCTGCCAGGTAGCCTACTCACTTTTCAACACCCCTAATCGCATCGCTCGCATCCGCTCACCAGACTACGTGCGCGATGCCGATAAGCTATTTCATTCAGATGCTGTACCGATTGATCATCTGATCGCACCAGAGCAGTTGGTTATCGATAATATTTACCGACTGATTGAGTATCCCGGCGCATTGCAGGTGGTGAACTTCGCTGAGGGTAAAGTCAGCCTCGCTGTGGTTAAAGCCTATTATGGCGGCCCGCTGATTGGTAATGCACTTTCGACCATGCGCGAACATATGCCACATATCGATACTCGTGTGGCAGCAATTTTCCGCCACGATCGCCCTATTCGTCCGCAAGGTTCGACCATTGTTGAAGCGGGTGATGAAGTGTTCTTTATTGCCGCTTCACAGCATATCCGCGCGGTGATGAGTGAATTACAGCGACTGGAAAAACCGTATAAGCGGATCATGCTGGTTGGTGGCGGTAATATCGGTGCAGGGCTGGCGCGTCGTCTGGAAAAAGATTACAGCGTTAAACTCATCGAACGTAATCAGCAGCGCGCTGCCGAACTGGCGGAAAAGTTGCAGAATACGATCGTCTTTTTTGGTGATGCGTCGGATCAAGAACTGCTGGCCGAAGAACATATCGATCAAGTTGATCTGTTTATTGCCGTCACCAACGATGACGAGGCCAATATCATGTCCGCCATGCTTGCCAAACGTATGGGTGCGAAAAAGGTGATGGTATTGATCCAGCGTCGCGCTTATGTGGATCTGGTTCAGGGGAGTGTGATCGATATTGCGATTTCACCACAACAAGCAACTATTTCTGCGTTGCTTAGCCATGTGCGAAAAGCAGATATTGTTGGTGTTTCCTCATTGCGCCGCGGCGTAGCAGAAGCTATTGAAGCCGTTGCTCACGGTGATGAAAGCACCTCACGCGTTGTCGGCAGAGTCATTGACGAAATCAAGCTACCGCCAGGAACGATTATTGGAGCGGTGGTACGTGGAAACGACGTGATGATTGCCAATGACAATCTGCGCATTGAGCAAGGCGATCACGTAATTATGTTCCTCACAGATAAAAAGTTTATTACCGACGTCGAAAGACTCTTCCAACCAAGCCCTTTCTTCTTGTAATTAATAAGGCGTCTAATGACGCCTTATTATTTCCCTTTGATTATCAAGGATTAATTAAATTCATTCCTGGCAGGAAAATGGCTTAACATTTGTTAGACTTATGGTTGTCGGCTTCATAGGGAGAATAACATGAGCATTATTAAAGAATTTCGCGAATTTGCGATGCGCGGGAACGTGGTGGATTTGGCGGTGGGTGTCATTATCGGTGCGGCATTCGGGAAGATTGTCTCTTCACTGGTTGCCGATATCATCATGCCTCCTCTGGGCTTATTAATTGGCGGGATCGATTTTAAACAGTTTGCTGTCACGCTACGCGATGCGCAGGGGGATATCCCTGCTGTTGTGATGCATTACGGTGTCTTCATTCAAAACGTCTTTGATTTTCTGATTGTGGCCTTTGCCATCTTTATGGCGATTAAGCTAATCAACAAACTGAATCGGAAAAAAGAAGAACCAGCTGCCGCACCTGCACCAACTAAAGAAGAAGTATTACTGGCAGAAATTCGTGATTTGCTGAAAGAGCAGAATAACCGCTCTTAACAAGCGCCTGAAAGCAGAAGACCAGTGGTAAAAAAGTGATTTACTTTCTTGCCACTGGCCTCCCAGTTCCCCCGATTGCCATGTTTTCCTTTTCGCATGTAACTGCCTTTCCCTTTCTTATTTTTCTCTACTCGCTGTCGGAATAAGGGATCATGTAGTAATGCTTCTATCGCATTATCCTTTATCTGCCCTTTAGTATGCTGATATCGGCTCATAAAAACTCCAGTTGGTTATTTAACGGCGCGAGTGTAATCCTGTCAGTGCAAAAAATCAACAGCCACTCTTAACGCCACTCGCCCCTTGTTCAAGAGCTTCAAGAATCGAGCAATAAACACTGCTATGGGCGGTCCCACAACAGGCATCGTTAAGGCGTTGCAAGGAACGCTGCATACTCTGCAACTCGGCTATCCGTGCTTCGACTTCCTGCAATCTTTCCTGCACAATGCCTTTTGACTCCTGACAGGTATGGTGTTCAGGATCGATGCGGATCGACAGCAACTCGCGGATCGACTCCAGACTGAAACCTAGTTGTCTGGCATGGCGGATAAATTTCAATCGCTGGAGATCGCTTTCGGTATACAGGCGAAACCCACCTTCAGTACGCACTTCATGCTCCATCATCTGCTGTTTTTCGTAATAACGAATCGTGTCGGGTGTTACTTCCGCCATTTTTGCCAGCTCACCAATGCGATACATACATACTCCACTAGTTATCGTTGATTTTATTCAACAACTTGTCAGTATAATCGCCGCGTAAAAAATCGGTACTCAGTCCAGCTTGTCGCAGCTTCAATTCCAGTAATGACAATCGACGGCTAACCTCTTGATATTGCGGATCATCGTGACGGATACCTTTGAGAATATCCAGAAGCTGAATTGCTTCCCTCTGTTGCTCAAGTTCTGGCGGTAAGCAACCGGCATTCTTCAACAAGCGATACCCCGCACGTAATTCCGGTGGCACGTGAGAATCATCATCCAGTATCAATGGTTCGCCGCTACCTGCCAGGTTATCAAACTCACCTTTCGCTTGCGCTTCTGCTATATGACGCTCTGCCCACTGGTCAAGTAACCACATATATACTCCAGGGGATGAACAAAAAGAGTACAGCTATTGTAGATAAGTGGGGATGCTACGGGTATAAAAAAACCCGCCGGGGCGGGTTTTTTTACGTTGCTTCAGATTACTCTGCAGCAGCTTCTGCTTTCTCTGAACGATCAACCAGCTCGATGTAAGCCATCGGCGCGTTGTCGCCTGCACGGAAGCCACACTTCAGAATACGAGTGTAACCACCGGCACGGCTCGCGAAACGCGGGCCCAGTTCGTTAAACAGTTTTGCCACGATCTCGTTATCACGAGTACGGGCGAATGCCAGACGACGATTAGCAACGCTATCAGTCTTGGCAAGAGTAATCAGCGGCTCAACTACGCGGCGCAGCTCTTTCGCTTTAGGCAGAGTCGTCTTGATGATTTCATGACGAACCAGTGAACCTGCCATATTGCGGAACATAGCCTGGCGATGGCTGCTGTTGCGGTTCAGTTGACGACCACTCTTACGATGGCGCATGACCTTATCCTTCTCAGTAAAACCTTAACCTGTGATCCGGTTACTCGTCAGCGATGCTTGCCGGTGGCCAGTTTTCCAGGCGCATGCCCAGAGACAGTCCACGGGAAGCCAGCACGTCTTTAATCTCAGTAAGAGATTTTTTACCAAGGTTAGGCGTTTTAAGGAGCTCAACCTCGGTACGCTGTACCAGATCACCGATATAGTGGATAGCTTCTGCTTTAAGGCAGTTAGCAGAGCGGACAGTCAATTCCAGATCGTCAACAGGGCGCAGCAGGATCGGATCGAACTCTGGTTTCTCTTCTTTCACTTCAGGCTGACGTACATCACGTAAGTCAACGAAAGCTTCCAGTTGTTCAGCCAGAATGGTTGCCGCACGACGAATCGCCTCTTCAGGATCGATTGTGCCGTTGGTTTCCATTTCGATGACCAGCTTGTCCAGGTCGGTACGCTGTTCTACACGCGCTGCTTCAACATTGTAGGCAATACGCTCCACAGGGCTGTAGCATGCGTCGACCAGCAGACGGCCGATTGGGCGCTCATCTTCTTCCGAATGAATTCGGGTAGAAGCCGGCACATAACCACGACCGCGCTGAACTTTGATACGCATGCTAATAGACGCGTTCTCATCGGTCAGGTGGCAGATCACGTGCTGCGGCTTGACGATTTCGACATCACCGTCGTGGGTGATATCGGCTGCAGTCACAGGGCCAATGCCAGATTTATTCAAGGTAAGAATAACTTCATCTTTGCCCTGAACTCTCACCGCCAGCCCTTTCAGGTTGAGCAGGATTTCCAGGATATCTTCCTGAACGCCTTCTTTGGTGCTGTACTCATGTAGTACACCATCAATCTCAACCTCGGTCACCGCGCAACCCGGCATCGATGAGAGCAGAATACGGCGCAGTGCGTTACCCAGAGTATGGCCAAAGCCACGCTCTAAAGGCTCAAGGGTCACCTTGGCGTGCGTCGAACTCACTTGCTCGATATCAACCAGGCGCGGTTTTAGAAACTCTGTCACAGAACCCTGCATTGTGTCCTCTCTTTGGTACTAAGCTTTACTTGGAGTAAAGCTCGACGATCAGGTGTTCGTTAATGTCCGCAGACAGATCAGAACGCTCCGGCTTACGCTTAAACGTACCTTCCATCTTGCCAGCATCAACTTCCAGCCAGGTTGGCTTTTCACGCTGCTCAGCCAGCTCCAGAGCGGCTTTCACGCGAGACTGCTTCTTCGCTTTCTCACGAATGCTTACAACGTCATTCGGACTAACCTGATAAGAAGCGATGTTAACAACACGACCGTTTACCATAATTGCTTTATGGCTAACCAGCTGACGTGCTTCTGCACGAGTGGCACCGAAGCCCATACGGTATACAACGTTGTCCAGACGACCTTCCAGCAGAGCCAACAGGTTTTCACCGGTGTTGCCTTTCAGACGTGCTGCTTCTTTGTAGTAGTTACGGAACTGACGCTCCAGCACACCATAGATACGGCGAACTTTTTGCTTTTCACGCAACTGCACACCATAGTCAGACAGACGCGGTTTACGCGCACCGTGCTGGCCAGGAGCTTGTTCAATTTTACACTTGGTATCGATCGCGCGAACGCCAGACTTAAGGAATAAGTCGGTGCCCTCACGACGGCTCAGCTTGAGCTTAGGACCCAAATATCTTGCCATTTTCTTTCTCCAACAAACCTGGAAAACGAGGCGTTATACGCGACGTTTTTTCGGCGGACGACAACCGTTATGAGGGATCGGAGTCACATCAGTAATATTAGTGATGCGGAAACCTGCGGCGTTCAGAGCACGAATAGTAGATTCGCGGCCTGGACCCGGACCTTTAACCATAACTTCCAGATTCTTGATGCCGTATTCTTTCACGGCGTCAGCGCAACGCTCTGCTGCAACCTGAGCTGCAAACGGAGTGGATTTGCGAGAACCACGGAAACCGGAACCACCGGCTGTTGCCCAACCCAACGCGTTACCCTGACGATCAGTGATAGTCACGATGGTGTTGTTGAAAGAAGCATGGATATGAGCCACGCCGTCAGAGACTTGTTTTCTTACACGTTTACGTGCACGAATTGGTGCCTTTGCCATTATTCAATCACCCCGATTATTTCTTGATCGGTTTGCGCGGACCCTTACGGGTACGTGCGTTGGTCTTGGTACGCTGACCGCGAACCGGGAGACCACGACGATGACGCAAACCGCGATAGCAACCAAGATCCATCAGGCGCTTGATGCTCATGCTGATTTCACGGCGCAGATCACCTTCAACGACAAATTTGGCAACTTCGTCACGCAGCGTGTCGATTTGTCCTTCAGACAGCTCACTGATCTTAACATCTTCAGCGATACCCGCTGCAGCCAGGATGGCTTTAGAACGGGTCTTGCCGACGCCATAAATCGAAGTTAATGCGATTACGGCATGCTTATGATCAGGAATGTTAATGCCTGCTATACGGGCCACTATGCACTCCTACTATTTAATATGTACGTTCCATGCTGAAAAGCCCGTTTTCAGGATACTCAAATGGAAACGCACAGACATACAAAAGATTGGCTGGCTAATCTAGCCAGCTCAACCCAACTTTGCAAGAAAAATATGCGAAAAAATCAGCCTTGGCGCTGTTTATGCTTCGGCTCGGCACTGCAAATCACACGGATGACACCATCACGCTTAACGATTTTGCAGTTACGGCATAATTTCTTGACGGAAGCACGAACTTTCATTTTTACTCTCCGTAACTTCTCGGGCGACCAATTATCGGCCGTAGCCTTTCAGGTTCGCCTTCTTCAATGCAGACTCATACTGACTGGACATCATCAGAGTTTGCACTTGAGCCATAAAGTCCATAATCACGACAACAACGATAAGCAGTGAGGTCCCACCGAAGTAGAACGGTACTTTCATTGCATCACGCATGAACTCCGGGATCAGGCAGATAAAGGTAATATACAGCGCACCAACCAGGGTCAGGCGGGTCATTACTTTATCGATATACTTCGCCGTTTGCTCTCCCGGACGAATTCCTGGTACAAATGCACCGGACTTCTTCAGGTTATCTGCTGTTTCACGCGGGTTGAAAACCAACGCCGTGTAGAAGAAACAGAAGAAGATGATTGCAGACGCATAGAGTAACACATAAAGCGGTTGCCCAGGCTGCAAATACAGCGAAATTGTTGTCAGCCAGTTCCAACCAGTACCGCCCCCGAACCATGACGCGATGGTCGCCGGGAACAGAATAATACTGGAAGCGAAGATTGCCGGGATTACCCCCGCCATATTCACTTTCAGCGGTAAATGTGTGCTCTGTGCAGCATAGACACGACGACCTTGCTGACGTTTCGCGTAGTTTACCACAATGCGGCGTTGACCACGCTCAACAAATACAACAAAGAACGTCACTGCAAATACTAATACTGCAACCAACAGCAACACGAGGAAGTGCAGGTCGCCTTGACGCGCTTGCTCGATAGTATGGGCAATGGCTGGCGGGAGTCCCGCGACAATACCGGCGAAGATAATGATTGAAATACCGTTGCCGATACCTCGTTCAGTAATCTGTTCGCCCAACCACATCAGGAACATCGTTCCTGTGACCAGACTTACAACAGCGGTGAAGTAGAATGCAAAGCCTGGGTTAATCACCAGGCCTTGCATACCAGGCATATTCGGCAGACCGGTAGCAATACCGATCGACTGGAATATTGCCAGCACCAGAGTACCGTAACGGGTGTACTGGCTGATCTTACGACGACCAGACTCCCCTTCTTTCTTAATTTCTGCCAACGTTGGGTGAACTACCGTCAGCAGCTGGATAATGATCGACGCCGAAATATACGGCATGATCCCCAGAGCAAAGATAGAAGCACGGCTGAGAGCACCACCAGAGAACATGTTAAACATCTCAATGATGGTGCCTCGCTGTTGCTCAAGCAGTTTGGCAAGTACAGCGGCATCAATACCAGGGATCGGAATAAAAGAGCCAATACGGAACACAATCAGCGCACCGATAACAAACAGCAGTCTGCGTTTCAGCTCGCCTAAGCCACCTTTGGCACTTTGAAAATCTAATCCCGGTTGTTTAGCCATCTGCTACTTATTCCTCGATTTTACCGCCAGCAGCTTCGATAGCAGCACGAGCGCCTTTAGTAACACGCAGGCCACGAACAGTTACCGGAGTCGTTACTTCGCCAGCCAGGATCACTTTCGCGAACTCGATCTGGATACCGATAATGTTAGCCGCTTTCAGCGTGTTCAGGTCTACAACATCGCCTTCTACTTTAGCCAGGTCAGACAGACGAACTTCGGCTGTAATCGCTGCTTTACGAGAAGTGAAGCCGAATTTCGGCAGACGACGGTACAGAGGCATCTGACCACCCTCGAAACCGCGACGTACGCCACCGCCAGAACGAGATTTCTGACCTTTGTGACCACGACCACCGGTTTTACCGAGGCCAGAACCGATACCACGACCCAGGCGTTTACCCGCCTTTTTGGAGCCTTCGGCCGGAGACAGAGTATTTAAACGCATCTCTTACTCCTCAACTTTAACCATGAAGGAAACCGCGTTGATCATACCGCGAATAGCAGGAGTATCCTCGCGCTCTACGGTGTGACCAATACGACGCAGACCCAGGCCAAGCAGCGTTGCCTTGTGTTTCGGCAGACGACCGATTGCACTGCGGGTTTGAGTAATTTTAATAGTCTTTGCCATGGTTTATTTCCCCAGAATTTCTTCAACGGATTTACCACGCTTGGCAGCGACCATTTCTGGAGAATTCATATTTTCCAGGCCATCAATAGTTGCACGAACCACGTTGATCGGGTTGGTGGAACCATATGCTTTAGCCAGAACGTTATGAACCCCAGCGACTTCCAGAACGGCGCGCATTGCACCACCGGCGATGATACCGGTACCTTCGGAAGCCGGCTGCATGAATACGCGAGAACCCGTGTGAACACCTTTAACAGGGTGTTGCAGAGTGCCGTTATTCAGCGCGACGTTAATCATATTGCGACGGGCTTTTTCCATCGCTTTCTGGATCGCTGCTGGAACTTCACGCGCTTTACCGTAACCAAAACCAACGCGACCGTTACCATCGCCAACTACAGTCAGAGCTGTGAAGGAGAAAATACGACCACCTTTAACGGTTTTAGATACGCGGTTTACCGCGATCAGCTTTTCCTGCAGTTCGCCAGCTTGTTTTTCGATGTGAGCCATCTTACACCTCTACCTTAGAACTGAAGGCCAGCTTCACGGGCAGCATCTGCCAGTGCCTGGACACGACCATGATATTGGAACCCGGAACGGTCAAAGGATACATCTTTGATGCCTTTTTCCAGAGCGCGTTCAGCGACAGCTTTACCCACAGCTGCAGCCGCGTCTTTGTTACCGGTGTACTTCAGTTGTTCAGCGATAGCTTTTTCTACAGTAGAAGCAGCTACCAGAACTTCAGAACCGTTCGGTGCAATTACCTGTGCGTAAATGTGACGCGGGGTACGATGTACCACCAGGCGAGTTGCGCCCAGCTCCTGGAGCTTGCGGCGTGCGCGGGTCGCACGACGGATACGAGCAGATTTCTTATCCATAGTGTTACCTTACTTCTTCTTAGCCTCTTTGGTACGCACGACTTCGTCGGCGTAACGAACACCCTTGCCTTTATAAGGCTCAGGACGACGGTAGGCGCGCAGATCCGCTGCAACCTGGCCGATCACCTGCTTATCAGCGCCTTTCAGCACGATTTCAGTCTGAGTCGGACATTCAGCAGTGATACCCGCAGGCAGCTGATGGTCAACAGGATGAGAGAAACCCAGAGACAGGTTAATCACATTGCCTTTAACCGCTGCACGGTAACCTACACCAACCAGCTGCAGCTTCTTAGTGAAGCCTTCGGTAACACCGATAACCATTGAGTTCAGCAGGGCACGCGCGGTACCAGCCTGTGCCCAACCGTCTGCGTAACCATCACGCGGACCGAAGGTCAGGGTATTATCTGCATGTTTAACTTCAACAGCATCGTTGAGAGTACGAGTCAGCTCGCCGTTTTTACCTTTGATCGTAATAACCTGACCGTTGATTTTTACGTCAACGCCGGCAGGAACAACGACCGGTGCTTTAGCAACACGAGACATTTTTTCCTCCGATTAGGCTACGTAGCAGATAATTTCGCCACCAAGACCAGCCTGGCGCGCTGCACGATCAGTCATAACACCTTTAGAGGTAGAAACAACTGCGATACCCAGACCCGCCATAACTTTCGGCAGCTCATCTTTACGTTTATAGATGCGCAGACCTGGGCGGCTGACACGCTGAATGCTTTCTACAACAGCTTTGCCCTGGAAATACTTCAGAGTAAGTTCCAGTTCAGGCTTGGTGTCGCCTTCAACTTTAAAATCTTCAATAAAACCTTCTTCCTTCAGCACGTTGGCGATTGCCACTTTCAGCTTGGAGGAAGGCATGGTGACCGCAGCTTTGTTCGCGGCCTGACCGTTACGGATACGGGTCAGCATATCCGCGATCGGATCTTGCATGCTCATCTGTCTTTACTCCCGTGATTCAATTGGTGACAATTACCAGCTAGCCTTTTTCAGACCCGGGATTTCACCGCGCATAGCGGCTTCACGGACCTTAATACGGCTCAACCCGAACTTCCGCAGGAAACCATGCGGACGACCTGTTTGACGGCAGCGGTTACGCTGACGAGACGGGCTGGAATCACGCGGCAGAGTCTGCAGCTTGAGAACAGCGTTCCAACGATCTTCGTCGGAAGCGTTCACATCAGAGATGATCGCTTTCAGTTCAGCGCGTTTCGCGAAGTATTTATCAGCTAAAGCTACGCGTTTTACTTCGCGTGCTTTCATTGATTGCTTAGCCATTTAGTAACCCTACCTTACTTGCGGAACGGGAAGTCAAAGGCAGCCAGCAGAGCGCGGCCTTCTTCGTCAGATTTCGCAGTAGTGGTAATGGTAATATCCAAACCACGAACGCGGTCGACTTTATCGTAGTCGATTTCTGGGAAGATGATCTGCTCACGGACACCCATGCTGTAGTTACCACGACCGTCGAAAGACTTAGCGGACAGGCCACGGAAGTCACGGATACGAGGTACAGCAATAGTGATCAGGCGCTCAAAGAACTCCCACATGCGTTCGCCACGCAGAGTTACTTTACAGCCGATCGGATAGCCCTGACGGATTTTGAAGCCTGCAACAGATTTGCGTGCTTTGGTGATCAGCGGTTTTTGACCGGAGATTGCTGCCAGGTCTGCTGCTGCGTTATCCAGCAGTTTTTTGTCAGCGATCGCTTCACCAACACCCATGTTCAGGGTGATCTTCTCGACCCGAGGGACTTGCATGACAGAATTGTAGTTAAACTCAGTCATGAGTTTTTTAACTACTTCGTCTTTGTAGTAATCATGCAGTTTCGCCATCGTACTACTCCAAATTACTTGATAGTTTCGCTGTTAGACTTGAAGAAACGGACTTTTTTGCCGTCTTCGAATCTAAAGCCTACACGGTCAGCCTTGCCGGTTGCCGCATTGAAGATTGCTACGTTGGAAACCTGAATAGCGGCTTCTTTTTCAACGATGCCACCCGGTTGGTTCAGGGCCGGAACCGGCTTCTGATGTTTCTTAACCAGGTTGATACCTTCAACAATGACCTTGCCGGAAGACAGGACATTCTTAACTTTACCGCGTTTACCTTTATCTTTACCGGTTAACACGATAACTTCGTCATCACGACGGATTTTCGCTGCCATGATTCGCTCCTTAGAGTACTTCTGGTGCCAGAGAGATAATTTTCATGAACTTCTCACTACGAAGCTCACGAGTTACCGGCCCAAAAATACGCGTACCGATAGGCTGCTCGCTGTTGTTGTTCAGAAGAACACAAGCATTACCATCGAAGCGAATGACAGAACCGTCCGGGCGACGAACACCCTTCTTGGTGCGCACCACTACCGCCTTCAGCACATCACCTTTTTTGACCTTACCACGCGGAATTGCTTCTTTGATGGTGATCTTGATGATGTCGCCTACGCCTGCGTAGCGACGGTGCGAGCCACCCAGAACCTTGATACACATTACGCGACGTGCACCGGAGTTGTCGGCGACGTTCAGCATAGTCTGTTCTTGGATCATTTTAGTGCTCCGCTAATGTCAACTACTACTGAGACCCGAAAATCAGGTCGTTAAAAATCCCCATATCGAGGGCGCGGCATTATAACACCGCTTCAAGGATATGGGTAGAAAAAATAAACGGCTCATTTCTGAGCCGTTTATTCGTATCGAAAGAGTGTACTGTATTACAGAACCGCTTTCTCTACAACGCGAACCAGCGTCCAGGATTTAGTCTTGGACAGCGGACGGCATTCGCGGATTTCAACCACGTCACCGATACCGCATTCGTTGTTCTCGTCATGTACGTGCAGTTTGGTCGTACGCTTGATGAATTTACCGTAGATCGGGTGTTTCACAAAACGTTCGATAGCAACAACAATGGATTTCTCCATTTTGTCGCTAACAACGCGACCTTGCAGAGTACGGATTTTATCGGTCATTACGCACCCGCCTTCTCGTTCAGTAAAGTCTTAACGCGTGCGACATCGCGACGCACTTGCTTCAACAGGTGAGACTGTTGCAGCTGGCCACTTGCAGCCTGCATACGCAGGTTGAACTGCTCACGCAGCAGGTTCAGCAGCTCGGTGTTCAGCTCTTCAACGCTCTTCTCACGCAGCTCTTTTGCTTTCATTACATCACCGTCTTAGTTACAAAGGTGGTTTTAATCGGCAGTTTCGCTGCTGCCAGCTTGAATGCTTCACGGGCCAGCTCTTCCGGAACACCGTCCATTTCATACAGGACTTTACCCGGCTGAATCAAGGCAACCCAATACTCCACGTTACCTTTACCTTTACCCATACGCACTGCCAGCGGCTTTTCAGTGATCGGTTTGTCCGGGAACACACGGATCCAGATCTTACCTTGACGCTTAACTGCACGGGTCATAGCACGACGTGCTGCTTCGATCTGACGGGCAGTCAGACGACCACGGCCAACAGCTTTCAGACCGAAGCTGCCGAAGCTAACATCCGTACCCTGCGCCAGACCGCGGTTACGGCCTTTGTGCATTTTACGGAATTTTGTACGCTTTGGTTGTAACATCAGCGACGCTCCTTATTTACGGCCTTTACGCTGCTGCTTTTTAGGCTGAGCAGCCGGTTTTTCCGGTTGTTCAACAGCAGCCATACCACCCAGGATCTCGCCTTTGAAGATCCACACTTTAACGCCGATTACACCGTAAGTGGTGTGCGCTTCAGAGGTGTTGTAGTCGATGTCAGCACGCAGAGTGTGCAGCGGTACGCGACCTTCGCGGTACCATTCGGTACGTGCGATTTCCGCGCCGCCCAGACGGCCGCTAACTTCAACTTTAATACCTTTAGCGCCCAGACGCATTGCGTTCTGTACAGCACGCTTCATAGCACGACGGAACATAACGCGACGTTCCAGCTGAGAAGTGATGCTGTCAGCAACCAGTTTTGCGTCCAGTTCAGGCTTACGAACTTCGGCGATGTTGATCTGTGCAGGAACGCCAGCGATGTCCGCTACGACCTTACGCAGTTTTTCTACGTCTTCACCTTTTTTACCGATAACGATACCCGGGCGAGCAGTGTGAATGGTTACACGGATGCTCTTAGCCGGACGCTCGATAACGATACGAGATACGGACGCTTTAGCCAGTTCCTTAGTCAGGTACTGACGTACTTTAAAATCGCTGTCCAGGTTGTCAGCGAATTCTTTGGTGTTCGCAAACCAGGTAGAGTTCCATGGTTTTACAATACCCAGGCGAATACCATTAGGATGTACTTTCTGACCCATTGCTAGTCTCCAGAGTCTCAGCGATCGGACACAACCACAGTGATGTGGCTGGTGCGCTTCAGGATGCGATCTGCACGACCTTTTGCACGCGGCATAATGCGCTTCATGCTCGGGCCTTCGTCTACGAAAATTTTCGTAACTTTCAGATCGTCAATGTCAGCGCCATCGTTGTGTTCAGCGTTAGCAATGGCAGATTCCAGAACTTTCTTGACCAGTACAGCCGCTTTCTTGTTGGTGTAGGTCAAAATATCCAGAGCCTGCGACACTTTCTTACCGCGAATCAGGTCAGCAACAAGGCGAACCTTCTGAGCAGAAGAACGAGCATGGCGATGTTTAGCGATAGTTTCCATCTCTTCCTCCTACCTTATTTCTTCTTCGCTTTTTTATCAGCAGCGTGGCCGCGATAAGTACGAGTCGGTGCGAATTCACCCAGTTTGTGACCGACCATTTCGTCGGTTACAAATACCGGAACGTGCTGACGACCATTATGGACAGCGATGGTCAAACCGATCATGTTAGGAAAGATCGTTGAACGACGGGACCAAGTGCGCAGGGGCTTCTTGTCTCCGCTTTCCACCGCTTTCTCTACCTTCTTCAGCAAGTGCAGGTCAATAAAAGGACCTTTCTTGAGAGAACGTGGCATGGCTTATCCTCTAAAATTATTTGCTACGGCGACGTACGATGAATTTATCAGTACGCTTGTTGCTGCGGGTCTTCTTACCTTTGGTCTGAACGCCCCACGGAGTTACCGGGTGCTTACCAAAGTTACGACCTTCACCACCACCATGTGGGTGGTCTACCGGGTTCATCGCGGTACCGCGAACGGTCGGACGAACACCACGCCAGCGTGCAGCACCTGCTTTACCCAGAACGCGCAGCATATGCTCAGCATTGCCAACTTCGCCCAGAGTTGCACGGCAGTCTGCTTCTACTTTACGCATTTCACCAGAACGCAGACGCAGGGTGACATAAGCACCATCACGAGCAACGATCTGAACGTAAGTACCAGCGGAACGTGCCAGCTGACCGCCTTTACCTGGTTTCATTTCTACGTTATGAACAGTAGAACCAACCGGGATGTTGCGCATCGGCAGGGTGTTACCTGGTTTGATTGCAGCATCAACGCCAGACTGAATCTGGTCGCCAGCTTTCAGGCCTTTAGGGGCCAGGATGTAACGGCGTTCACCGTCTTTGTACAGAACCAGCGCGATGTTCGCGGAACGGTTCGGATCGTACTCAAGACGTTCAACAACTGCCGGGATACCGTCTTTGTTGCGTTTGAAGTCAACAATACGGTAAGCCTGCTTGTGGCCACCACCGATATGACGAGTGGTGATACGGCCATTGTTGTTACGACCACCGGATTTGCTGTTTTTTTCCAGCAACGGAGCAAAAGGTTTGCCCTTGTGCAGCTCAGGGTTAACCACTTTAACTACGTGGCGACGACCCGGAGATGTCGGTTTACATTTAACAACTGCCATTGTATTACTCCTCCGACTTACTCAGCGCCGCCAACGAAGTCCAGATTCTGGCCTTCTTTCAGGGTGACGTAAGCTTTTTTCCAGTCGCTACGACGACCGATACGCTGTCCGTGACGTTTAACTTTCCCTTTAACTACCAGGGTGTTAACGACTTCGACTTCGACTTCAAACAGTTTCTGCACAGCAGCTTTGATTTCTGCTTTGGTCGCGTCTTTAGCAACTTTGAGTACGATGGTGTTGGATTTTTCCATCGCAGTAGACGCTTTTTCAGAAACGTGCGGTGCACGCAGCACCTTCAGCAGACGTTCTTCACGAATCATGCCAGCATCTCCTCAACTTGCTTAACAGCATCAGCAGTCATTACGACTTTGTCGAAGGCGATCAGGCTAACCGGGTCGATACCAGTTGCATCGCGTACGTCAACCTTGTGCAGGTTGCGCGCAGCCAGGAACAGGTTTTCGTCCAGCTCACCGGTGATGATCAGCACATCTTCCAGAGCCATGTCTTTCAGTTTCTGTGCCAGCAGCTTAGTTTTCGGCGCTTCTACAGAGAACTTCTCGACAACGATCAGACGATCCTGACGTACCAGTTCGGACAGGATGCTTTTCAGCGCGCCGCGGTACATCTTCTTGTTAACTTTTTGACTGTGGTCCTGCGGACGAGCAGCAAAGGTCACGCCACCAGAACGCCAGATCGGGCTCTTGATAGAACCAGAACGCGCACGGCCGGTGCCTTTCTGGCGCCACGGTTTTTTACCGGAACCAGTTACTTCAGCACGAGTCTTCTGAGCACGAGTACCCTGACGAGCACCAGCTGCATAAGCAACAACAACCTGGTGAACCAGCGCTTCGTTGAAATCACGACCGAAGGTAGTTTCGGAAACAGTCAGCGCGCTCTGCGCGTCTTTCAATACTAATTCCATTGCTATCTCCTTACGCCTTCACAGCTGGTTTAACGATCAGGTCGCTACCGGTTGCACCCGGGACAGCACCTTTAACCAGCAGCAGGTTGCGCTCAGCGTCAACGCGTACTACGTCAAGGCTCTGAACGGTTACACGTTCGTTACCCATCTGACCTGCCATTTTCTTGCCTTTGAACACTTTGCCCGGAGTCTGGTTCTGACCGATAGAACCCGGAACGCGGTGAGACAAGGAGTTACCGTGAGTAGCGTCCTGGGTACGGAAGTTCCAGCGCTTAACGGTACCTGCGAAACCTTTACCTTTAGAGGTGCCAGTTACGTCAACTTTTTTAACGTCAGCAAACAGTTCAACGCTAATGCTCTGACCTACAGTGAACTCTTCGCCTTCAGCCAGGCGGAATTCCCACAGACCACGGCCAGCTTCTACGCCAGCTTTAGCGAAGTGGCCAGCTTCAGGCTTGGTCACACGGTTAGCTTTTTTAGCACCGGTGGTCACCTGAATAGCACGGTAGCCATCGTTAGCCAGGTCTTTAACCTGAGTAACGCGGTTTGCTTCAACTTCGATTACGGTTACTGGGATAGAAACGCCGTCTTCTGTGAAGATACGGGTCATACCCACTTTTTTACCGACTAAACCAATCATTGTTTCAACCTCTCAATCGCTCAATGACCTGATTAACCCAGGCTGATCTGCACGTCTACACCGGCAGCCAGATCCAGACGCATCAGAGCATCAACGGTTTTCTCGGTTGGCTCAACGATGTCAACCAGACGCAAGTGAGTACGGATTTCGTACTGATCGCGCGCGTCTTTGTTGACGTGCGGGGAGATCAGAACAGTGAAGCGCTCTTTGCGTGTCGGCAGCGGGATCGGACCACGGACCTGCGCACCAGTGCGCTTGGCAGTCTCGACGATTTCCGCGGTTGCTTGATCGATCAGACGATGATCAAACGCTTTCAGGCGGATACGGATTCTTTGGTTCTGCATGAGACCAGAGCTCCAATTATTTTATAAACGAAAATGATTACTCCTCAGACCCATTACGATTGATGGGAGAGTGTAACCGTTCTTACGTAGCTCCCCGATTGGGAGCATTGTTAGGTAGCCAAATTCGGCTAACTGAGGTTCAGATTGAACCTGCTGTCAACTACGACAAGCCCGCGCATTATACGCAAATCTGAGCCTGACGCAAGCATCGGGTAGAAATTAATCGCAACGCGCAGATTGCGAGCTGTATTCCACGAAATTTGTAAGGTTGTGAAGATAGCGTTTTTCACCGGAACCAGGTTAACAAATCAGCGATTTCTCTGTTGCTGAGCATCCGGAGTTATTCGATGGTGATACTCCAATTACAGAGGATGTTTTATGGACGCTACCCTTCCCTTTCTGATTTTGTACGCTTGTTTATCTGTCCTACTTTTTTTATGGGATGCAAAGCATGGCTTGTTACCTGACAGATTTACCTGCCCGTTACTCTGGTCAGGTCTTTTGTTCTCTCAGGTTTGTAATCCTGACGGTTTAGCCGATGCGTTATGGGGGGCGATTATTGGTTACGGCACATTCGCTGTCATTTACTGGGGGTATCGCATACTGCGTCATAAAGAAGGATTAGGCTATGGTGATGTGAAGTTTCTCGCCGCCCTTGGTGCCTGGCATACCTGGACCTTCTTGCCACGACTGGTTTTCCTTGCTGCCTCATTCGCTTGCGGAGCCGTAGTTGTTGGTCTGCTCATGAGAGGAAAAGAGTCATTAAAAAACCCGCTGCCTTTTGGGCCATTTCTGGCGGCTGCGGGTTTCGTTGTAGGTTGGGATAGTTTGCTGGCAGGCCGTTAATCTTTAACTTTTATTTGTGATTGCAGGTAATTTTGTAAACCGATTTTACCGATGAGATCCAGCTCAGTTTCGAGCCAGTCAATATGACCTTCTTCATCGGCAAGGATCTCGATCATCATATCACGGCTAACATAGTCATGAACGCTGTCGGCATACGCGATAGCCTCACGGAGATCCTTCGCGCCTTCCAGTTCTAATCGCAGGTCGGATTGCAGCATCTCCTCGACATCTTCACCAATCCCCAGTTTGCCTAAATCCTGTAAGTTGGGGATTCCTTCTAAAAACAAAATACGCTCGATATATTTATCAGCGTGTTTCATCTCATCGATGGATTCATGGTATTCGACGTCATTGAGACGCATCAGGCCCCAGTTTTTAAACATCCGGGCATGGAGAAAATACTGATTGATTGCGACAAGCTCATTTCCCAATAGTTTATTGAGATAATTTATGATTTTAACATCACCTTTCATTTTATAGTCCCTCCGCTTCCACTATTAGAGCGTAGATGGGGCTAGCGGGATGTCAAAAAATAAGCGTGGTCTTCAGGCAATCTCTTTAAATTCTGGCATCTGCATCAACTCGTCCTGCATCACTTCGCGCGCGGCGCGAATGCACTTACCGCATTGATTTCCCACAGGAATAAACTTACGCAATTGTTGGAAAGATTGCGGATGAAACTGACGGACTGCCTGGCGAATTTTTTTGTCACTTACACCATTACACAAACAAACGTACATGATTGCTCCCGTTCAAATTCTGCGCAAAGTGTAAATGAGAATGGTTATGATTACAATAGCACAGTTTTATTTGCGCCATAGTTCAGCGAGCAAAATTACGACTAAATATTTCGAGCTCAAATTACGGGCAGCAAAAAGGGCGCCGAAGCGCCCTTTTCAATTCAAAACTAATTAACGTGTAATTAGCCCAGAACTTTAGCAACAACGCCCGCGCCAACGGTACGGCCGCCTTCACGGATTGCGAAACGCAGACCGTCGTCCATCGCGATCGGGTGGATCAGGGTAACAACCATTTTGATGTTGTCGCCCGGCATTACCATCTCTACGC
>NZ_SJWV01000479.1:0-833 GCF_004352695.1 Escherichia sp. KCJ4928 | reverse complement strand
CCCTGGTATCTCAACTATCTATATAAAACAGCGTGACGCTGTCGTCCTCTGGCTCTATCCCAGATGCCGTAAAAACGCCCTGCATTGCTGGCGGTATACCAGACAGTATGACGAATATTGCGATGCCCAAGATAATCCTGGATAAGTCGCGTATCTATTCCCATATTCGCCAAAGCAAAACCACACGAATGGCGTAACATGTGCGGATGAATCTCCAGTGACAACCCGGCATTACCACCGGAAGTCGAGATAATATGGTAAAACTGTTGCCGAGAAAGCGGATTTCCCTTACGAGATAAAAATACCCACTCGCTCTCAGCATGCGGGTACGAAGTACGGATACTCAACCAGTTTTTTAAAGCCTGAACTTCTTTGTTCAATAGCGGATGCGTTGTTGAAAAGCCTTTTTTTAATCGATGGATATATATACACTTTGCCTTAAGATCAATATCCGAAATCCTCAATCGACAAATTTCACTCGCCCGGAAACCATGAATAAAACAAAGCAAAGTCAGACAATAATTACGTGCTGCATGAGGCCCGGTATTTGCTGCTTTAAGGAGTGATTCGATTTCACTATGGGTCAGGAAGTTCCTTTTTTTGTTATCAGCCTTATTCTTCATCGTTTTTCCCTTATAATTACAGACGCGCACTAGCTGTGCTGGGTTAGCAATAATCCAACATTTTTATCCTGATTATGTTTATAAAAGCGAACGTTTGCTTAATAACTAACGTAAGTGGACCAGTTCTTCTGAGTGAACTTAAATGGAGTAGCAACAGTTAATTATAATAACGTTGCCATACAAACGCCATGCTCTTGCATGCTATGTACC
>NZ_SJWV01000478.1:0-842 GCF_004352695.1 Escherichia sp. KCJ4928 | reverse complement strand
CACATTTACAGGAAATTTTTCCTCGAATGCATGATGTAATTTCCCCTGATTGCCTTTTACTGCCAGAAGATAATCTGCTTTTTTATCTTTGATCTTCGAAGCGATATCTTTCTGACAGCCCATAGCATCAATGGTTATCAAATTTTTCTTTAAATACAGTAGGTTAAGCAACTCTGAAATGGCTGTAATCTCATTACTTTTGGCTTCCGTTTTCACCTGCCCCAGTACAACACCATTTTCGTTCGAGAATGCACTCACCATATGGATTGCTCCTTTTCTTTTTCCCTTATCAAAGGAGCCTCTTATGGTCTTTCCATCTATTGCTATAATTTCACCATCAGTGATTTCATGGCACTCCTGCATCCATTCAATAAACATCTTTTCAAAGGCCAAACTGTCAATGTTACTCACAACGCGTGCAATGGTGTCATCGACCGGAATGCCATTATCAAAATCACCATATTTCTTTAGCCATTCAAGTCTTTCATGTCCAAAATCTTCAATTTCCTGCCACTCATCGGCACCTGCAATTACTGCACATACGGTGAGAAACAAAATAGCAGATAATTTATGTTTAACCTTTCCTTGTTGTCGTATATCAGGGATCACTGAAATATAATCAAGCAAACTTTGAATACTCACCTGGGTCCTTTTTTATCTTTTTAGTTATTCCAAAGGTTAAATTTTGATCACCTGTAGGCGTTAAAGCCAAGATGAAAATCGTGATTTACATCACAATTTTCATGATCTTGCCCTGCCCCGTCCCTTGCTCTCATGTCTTTCTGTATGTATTTTATATTTTTCTCTTTCTGGTGTTGTTCATTATGACCATTTACCAATCC
>NZ_SJWV01000477.1:0-851 GCF_004352695.1 Escherichia sp. KCJ4928 | reverse complement strand
ATAATGTTTTTTTCAGAAAGATATATCTCAACGCTCTTTGGTGTTTTATGTCCATAAAATACGATGTCAGAATTTGAATTGTTATCAAACCCAAGGTAAACAACAAATAAACAAAGGGTAATTAAAAAAATGACAAGTTTGCCTCTAATAATTTGAAGCATCTGAACTCCCTTGCTTTGCTTTTATTGGATTATCTGCTTTTATACCATCTAACCCGAAGAGTTGCCCAGTGTTATATTTTTCAATACATGCATCGCTACATTTGGCAGAAAAATCGCCACAAGCAATACCGACAGTGTTATTTTTAAGATCCATGATTCTTTCTTTAGCTGGCTGACCTTGTCTATCCCCTGCCGCCTCATGATTTTTACCTATCACGTCAGCTATTGTTGATCCAAATGTCTTAGTCATTCGACACATCAAGTAACAATGTCTCATTGCATCGGCGGCCCCATTATGAGCTCCGCCAACAATAGCATCCATATCATAACCGAACTGGTAAGCACTGTTAGTAATGCTGTTTGCAGCAATCAATCCAGGTACACCAGATACGGCATAAATTAGTCCACCTGATGTCATATTCTCAATCGCATCTAACCCCATTGGGTCTATCACTTGTATGGGATTCAACGGATACTGATACATATTCCATCCACCTCTCAACCCAATCGGGTCCGGGGTGATATACCGCCCCTGCAACGGATCGTAGTACCGGTGACGGTTATAGTACAGCCCCGACTCCTTATCATACTGCTGCCCCGGCAGCCGGTACGGCTGGTGCAGGTGATGCGGGTTCTCCTCATTAAGCTGGTTGCCCCATTCATCATATTCCGCGCTCCACGCCGTATTGC
>NZ_SJWV01000476.1:0-853 GCF_004352695.1 Escherichia sp. KCJ4928 | reverse complement strand
TTCCGATGACAGTGCCAGTAGTGGATGCCGTTCCAGTTCCGGACCGGAGTCGTCCGGGAACCAATATTAAAGATGTTTACAGTGCCCCTGTATCACCAAATCTACCGGACCTGGTATTAAGTGTGGGCCAGATGAATACTCCAGTTCGGTCTAATCCCGAAATCCAGGAAGATGGCGTTATTACTGAGACAGGGAATTATGTTGAGGCTGGTTATACGATGTCCAGTAATAATCATGATGTCATTGTCCGTTTTCCTGAAGGCAGTGGAGTTTCTCCGCTATATATTTCAGCCGTGGAGATTCTGGACAGTAATAGTTTAAGCCAGCGCCAGGAAGCCGAAAATAACGCAAAGGATGACTTCAGAGTCAAGAAAGAACAAGAAAATGACGAGAAGACGGTCCTGACAAAAACCAGCGAGGTCATCATTAGTGTCGGTGACAAAGTTGGGGAATATCTTGGAGATAAATACAAGGCGCTTTCCCGTGAAATTGCAGAGAATATAAATAATTTTCAGGGAAAAACGATTCGTAGTTATGATGATGCAATGTCTTCCATTAATAAGTTAATGGCTAACCCCAGCCTTAAAATAAATGCAACGGACAAAGAAGCCATTGTGAATGCGTGGAAAGCATTTAATGCTGAGGATATGGGGAATAAATTTGCTGCGTTGGGTAAGACGTTCAAAGCAGCAGATTATGCAATAAAGGCAAACAACATCAGGGAGAAGAGTATTGAGGGTTACCAGACTGGTAACTGGGGGCCATTAATGCTGGAAGTCGAGTCCTGGGTTATCAGTGGGATGGCATCTGCTGTAGCTCTTAGTTTGTTTTCTTTCACATTAGGCTCGGCCCT
>NZ_SJWV01000475.1:0-863 GCF_004352695.1 Escherichia sp. KCJ4928 | reverse complement strand
ATATCCGTACACTGCGCCAGTTGCAGCTTCTGCACCAGAACCGGTGACTCTCACTCACCAGACTTCATTCCACTGACGCCAGCCTGAACAGGGCTGGCGTTTTCATTTATCTGCAAAAAGGAATATCGATTATGTCTGATATCACAGTCTCCCGTCCGGAACTGGTCACCGGGCATACGGACGTTATCTGCTCAACCAGTATCCGCCACATTCTGGCTGTACGAAAGAGTACACTGCTGCAAATCGACACACTTATCCGGCAACTGGCTGAAATCTCAGCAATGACAGAAAGTATTGGCGGTAAAACCGCCCCGGACTGGGCCATGAAACAGAATTTTCGCTGCGGTTGCTGGCTGATGGAGAAACCCGAAACAGCAATGAAAGCCATTACCCGGAATCTTGACCGCGAAATCTGGCGTGACCTGATGCAACGTTCAGGGATGCTTTCCTTAATGGATGCACAGGCCCGTGATACATGGTACCGATCACTGGAATATGATAATTTTCCGGAAATCAGTAAAGCGAACATTCTGAGCACATTTGAACAACTGCACCAGAATAAGGATGAGGTGTTTGAGCGAGGGGTGATCAACGTCTTCAGGGGACTGAGCTGGAATTACAAAACCAACTCACCCTGTAAATTTGGCAGTAAAATTATCGTCAACAACCTGGTGAGGTGGGACCGGTGGGGGTTTCATCTTATCACCGGGCAACAGGCAGATCGACTTGCCGACCGGGAAAGAATGCTACACCTGTTCAGCGGCAAACCGATCCCCGACAACCGGGAAAACATCACTATTCATCTGGATGATCACGTCCAGTCTGTTCAGGGTAAAGAGGACTATGAAGATGAGATGTTCAGC
>NZ_SJWV01000474.1:0-865 GCF_004352695.1 Escherichia sp. KCJ4928 | reverse complement strand
ATGGCTGTTCTGGAGTCGCTTTCTCCCGCAGTTGAGCCCTACTCAATTGATGAAATGTTTATTGATTTGCGGGGGATAAATCATTGCATCTCTCCGGAGTTTTTTGGTCATCAGCTCAGGGAACAGGTAAAGAGCTGGACAGGACTCACCATGGGGGTGGGCATTGCGCCTACAAAAACGCTGGCTAAAAGTGCACAGTGGGCAACAAAGCAATGGCCACAGTTTTCCGGTGTGGTCGCGCTGACGGCAGAAAACCGTAATCGGATCTTGAAGCTACTGGGGCTGCAGCCAGTTGGTGAGGTCTGGGGAGTAGGACGCAGACTGACGGAAAAGCTGAATGCGCTGGGTATTAACACAGCACTGCAGCTGGCGCAGGCTAACACGGCATTCATCCGGAAAAACTTCAGCGTCATTCTTGAGCGTACGGTACGCGAACTCAACGGCGAGTCCTGCATATCCCTGGAAGAAGCACCACCGGCAAAACAGCAGATTGTCTGTAGTCGCAGTTTTGGTGAACGAATCACAGACAAAGATGCCATGCACCAGGCTGTTGTTCAGTATGCAGAGCGGGCTGCAGAGAAACTACGTGGGGAGCGTCAGTATTGCCAGCAGGTGACGACATTTGTACGGACATCCCCCTTTGCAGTAAAAGAACCCTGTTACAGCAATGCCGCTGTGGAAAAGCTTCCATTGCCCACACAGGACAGCCGGGACATTATTGCCGCAGCATGCAGAGCGTTAAACCATGTCTGGCGTGAAGGGTACCGCTATATGAAGGCAGGAGTCATGCTGGCTGATTTCACACCATCGGGTATAGCGCAGCCGGGATTATTTGATGAGATCCAGCCCCGTAAAAACAGTGAAA
>NZ_SJWV01000473.1:0-869 GCF_004352695.1 Escherichia sp. KCJ4928 | reverse complement strand
GGCGGGTATTCAGGGGCCTGCTGGTCCTGCGGGCCCGCGAGGTGAAACCGGAGCCAGAGGCGAAAAAGGAGAGCCGGGAGATCCCGGAGGACCTCCGGGACCAAAAGGTGACACTGGCCCCAGAGGGGAGCCGGGGCCTCAGGGCCCGGCAGGTCCGAGGGGACCTGCCGGAGAGAGAGGGCCGCAAGGATTGCAGGGTGTGGCAGGGGAGAGAGGCGATACAGGTCCGGCTGGTCCACAGGGTATACCTGGACCTCCGGGGCCAACAGGTAGCGTCGGTCCTAAGGGGGAAAAAGGCGAGCCTGGTGATCGAGGTCCACAGGGTGCTACCGGCCCCAGAGGACCACAAGGGGAAAAAGGGGATAAAGGTGACCCCGGCCCGGCAGGCCCTGCCGGTGAGCGGGGGCCGAAAGGTGATACCGGGCCGACGGGCCCCGCAGGGAAGGATGGCGCAGATTCACAGGCGAACAGAGTGCGTATCAGCGAGAAAACAGAAGTTACCTCCAGTACAGTCGTTTTCCCCTCTTTTTATGGCGGTGCGCAGGGGGAAAATGCAGCCCCTGATGGCGCTGTGATTCTGAATATCAGGACGGCTCCGGTATCACTGACGAACGGCAATTTAGGGGCAGCCAGTGTCACTGCTGTCACTTACGGCTTCCTTCAGGTTCATGATGGCAGCCAGTGGGTTACGGTGAAACATGAATAACATGATTTTCCCGGGTGCGGAAAGCTTAAACGGGTACCCCGTCCTGAATATTCGTATGAGGAGAAGAAATGAATCTTAAAAATCTGCAACGTTATACTCCTGAGAAGTCGGATGTTCCGGGGGCAATGTACCTGAAGGCAGAGGATGGCCGTGACTGGTATGA
>NZ_SJWV01000472.1:0-870 GCF_004352695.1 Escherichia sp. KCJ4928 | reverse complement strand
AAGCCCAGACTGCCTGGCGGGCAACACTCTCGCAGTCAGCCGGGCGTTTACATCTGTCTTTTATGACGCCGGAGAAAAAATGAAAACACACCTGTGTCTCCTGCTGTCTGCTCTCCTGCTTACAGGCTGTGCCGGACAGCATCACCGTTCTTCTGCCGTCATGACAGAAAACGCACCGCCCCCGGATATCCGTGCATGGCTGACGCCCTCCGGCAACCAGGATGATGGTATTTCAGATACCCGTCGTCAGATGCTCACGGATGCCGGCAGAACGCTGGGATTCCGTGGTGGAAAAGCACAGCGCTCATGGGAACTGATTCAGGCACTGAATGCCCGGGAAAGTACCCTGAATGCCCTGTATGATTTCCGGCCTCTCATCAGCAAGGAAGGCTGGCTGCCTCCTGTTATCGATGAAGCTCAGGATGTTGCACACATCAGACCGGACCAGATAAGAACAGCCTCCCGTGTCTGGACCATCCTCCGCCCGGAACGCTTTGTCAGTAATCCACCTGGATGGCGTGACTGGCTGCTGAAAGGACTCTCAACCACCGCCACACCAGGCACTGAAGGCCGGGTTGTGCCGGAAGACCGGGCACAACGCAGACTATGGGAAAACGCCTTACGTCAGGGATGGCAGGAAGGGCGCCTCAACGCAGATCTCACACTGGAAGCTAACCAGAAGCGCCTGACCCGTGATTACCGGGGCATGATGCTTTACGCCCTTCTGTGGCGTCAGGGCATGATCACACGTCCAGATGTCACAGAGCAGATGCAGACGGTTACCGGCAACGGGCAAAAACTCATCACTGGCGATCGCGTCCGCCGCCTGAAAACACATGCTGAATTTACGCTGCAGAAATCGCGCTGGCG
>NZ_SJWV01000471.1:0-871 GCF_004352695.1 Escherichia sp. KCJ4928 | reverse complement strand
ATAATTTTCGTGGCGGGGTTACGTCTGAAGACAGTCATATCAATGTTTCTTCATCTTCAGTCCTGTTCTCAGATGCATCGTCATTTATAAACAGCTCCCTGAATATTCATAAAGGAGGTGCGCTGACCGCTCAGGGAGGGCTGTTTACAAGTGGAAGCATTGATATTGGTGACGCTTCCCTTCTGCTTACCGGTACACCAGTGAATTCAGATGATGCTGCTTTTTTACCGACCATCAATATGGCTGATGGCGGATTTAACCTGATGTCTGATTCATCAGTACTGAAAGCCAGAGACCAGGCATCTGTTGTTGGTGATATTATTTCTGATAAACAGGCCACAATCAGCTTCGGAACTGAATCAGGTAAAGAGGGCATATTGTCTGAGAAGGCATCCCGGGGACTCGCGGTCGGATTACTGAGTGGTTTTAATACGGCATACCGCGGTGCAATTCATGCCCCGTCAGCATCTGCCACTATGAACAACACCTGGTGGCAACTAACCGGAGATTCTGCGCTGAAAACACTGAAAAGTACAAACAGCATGGTCTATTTCACTGACAGCGCAAACAATAAGAAATTCCATACGCTGACGGTCGATGAGCTGGCAACCAGCAACAGCGCCTATGCGATGCGTACGGACCTGAACAATTCGGATAAGCTGGTAGTAAACAAAAAGCTGTCAGGTAAGGACAATATTCTGCTGGTTGATTTCCTTCAGAAACCAACGCCTGAAAAACAACTGAATATTGAACTGGTAAGCGCGCCAAAAGACACCAATAAAAATGTCTTTAAAGCCAGTAAACAAACCATTGGTTTCAGTGATGTAACGCCGGTTATTACAACCCGGGAAACCGATGACAAAATAACATG
>NZ_SJWV01000470.1:0-882 GCF_004352695.1 Escherichia sp. KCJ4928 | reverse complement strand
GTGTAATAATAATATTAAAATAATGCGCAAGTATGAAAGTGAAGGTAAATATACCGTTAGAAATTTGGTTAAAAATAAAGCTATAGCATTGGAATTAGCTGAGATATATGTTAAGAATCGTTATGGACAGGATGCCGCAGAAGAAGAAAAACCATACGAAATCACTGAGTTAACAACAAGTTGGGTTGTTGAAGGTACCATTCACTCAGACCAAATTGCTGGTGGGGTTTTTATTATAGAAATAGGCAAAAATGATGGGAGAATTCTGAATTTTGGCCACGGAAAATAAGTATGTAAGGATAATCAAACATCGTGTGCGCTGATGGCAGAGTAGGTGGAGGACTCCAGACAGTCAAACGATAGAAAAAGATAGCCTTTATGGAGGTTCCTGCAATGTCAAATACATACCAGAAAAGAAAGGCAAGTAAAGAGTATGGTTTATATAATCAATGTAAGAAACTAAATGATGATGAATTATTTCGCTTACTTGATGATCACAATTCCTTGAAAAGGATTTCATCTGCCAGAGTATTACAGTTAAGAGGTGGGCAAGACGCTGTTAGATTGGCAATTGAGTTCTGCTCTGATAAAAATTATATCCGTAGAGATATCGGAGCATTTATACTCGGGCAAATAAAAATTTGCAAAAAATGCGAAGATAATGTTTTTAATATTTTGAACAATATGGCATTGAATGATAAGAGCGCTTGCGTTCGAGCTACGGCAATCGAGTCAACGGCTCAGCGATGCAAGAAAAACCCAATTTATTCACCTAAAATAGTAGAACAATCTCAAATTACTGCTTTTGATAAATCGACTAATGTCAGACGTGCTACAGCATTTGCTATTTCTGTTATCAATGATAAAGCAACAATTCCACTA
>NZ_SJWV01000046.1:0-26905 GCF_004352695.1 Escherichia sp. KCJ4928 | reverse complement strand
ATATTTATATATGATTAATCAACGGATGATTCACATGAAGAATACTAAATTACTGCTGGCGATTGCGACCTCTGCAGCATTACTGACAGGGTGTCAAAATACCCACGGTATTGATACCAATATGGCTATCAGCTCCGGTTTAAATGCCTATAAAGCAGCAACATTAAGCGATGCCGATGCAAAAGCGATTGCCAATCAGGGCTGTGCCGAAATGGACAGCGGCAATCAAGTCGCAAGTAAATCCAGCAAGTACGGTAAACGTCTGGCAAAAATCGCCAAAGCATTGGGTAACAATATTAATGGCACGCCGGTCAACTATAAGGTTTATATGACCAGCGACGTCAACGCATGGGCGATGGCGAACGGCTGTGTCCGTGTCTACAGTGGCCTGATGGACATGATGAATGACAACGAAATTGAAGGTGTTCTGGGCCATGAACTGGGCCACGTCGCGTTGGGTCACTCGCTGGCTGAAATGAAAGCTTCTTATGCGATCGTTGCCGCACGCGATGCCATTTCAGCTACCAGCGGAGTGGCTTCCCAGCTTTCCCGCTCACAATTGGGTGATATCGCAGAAGGCGCTATTAATGCTAAATACTCCCGTGATAAAGAGTCCGAAGCAGATGATTTCTCCTTTGATCTGTTGAAGAAACGTGGCATCAGCACCCAGGGGCTGGTTGGCAGCTTTGAAAAACTGGCTAGTCTGGATGGCGGTCGCACCCAGTCCATGTTTGACTCTCACCCACCATCAACAGAGCGTGCGCAACACATCCGTGATCGTATCGCCTCTGGTAAGTAAATCATTGTCATCTTTCGGGCTGGTCTTCTGCCAGCCCGCTATAATTGCGCAATAAATCCCCATCTGAATACAGACAAAACTGGTTTTTGCACACAACGTTAACGATTTGTGGCGTCGGCGCGTATAATGCGCGCGGTTATGTTAACGGTACGCCTGTTTTAAGGAGATAAAGATGACGGCAATTGCCCCGGTTATTACCATTGATGGCCCAAGCGGTGCAGGGAAAGGCACCTTGTGTAAGGCTATGGCGGAAGCATTGCAATGGCATCTGCTGGATTCGGGTGCAATTTATCGCGTACTGGCATTGGCGGCATTACATCACCATGTTGATGTTGCGTCAGAAGATGCGCTGGTACCGCTGGCATCCCATCTGGATGTACGTTTTGTGTCAACCAATGGCAATCTGGAAGTGATCCTCGAAGGGGAAGATGTCAGCGGCGAAATTCGTACTCAGGAAGTGGCGAATGCAGCTTCACAAGTCGCGGCATTCCCACGCGTTCGTGAAGCATTATTGCGTCGCCAACGCGCGTTTCGCGAATTACCAGGCCTGATTGCCGATGGCCGCGACATGGGAACGGTGGTATTCCCTGATGCGCCAGTGAAAATTTTCCTTGACGCCTCCTCGGAAGAACGAGCGCATCGCCGCATGCTACAGTTGCAGGAGAAGGGCTTTAGTGTTAACTTTGAGCGCCTTTTGGCCGAGATCAAAGAACGCGACGACCGCGATCGTAACCGAGCGGTAGCGCCACTGGTTCCGGCAGCCGATGCTTTAGTGTTGGATTCCACCACCTTAAGCATTGAGCAAGTGATTGAAAAAGCGCTACAATACGCGCGCCAGAAATTGGCTCTCGCATAAGCGACCGAATTTGCAGTACCCCCGTTGCAATGGAATGACAGCGGGTATGTTAAACAACCCCATCCGGCATGGAGCCAGGTGGACGTTAAATATAAACCTGAAGATTAAACATGACTGAATCTTTTGCTCAACTCTTTGAAGAGTCCTTAAAAGAAATCGAAACCCGCCCGGGTTCTATCGTTCGTGGCGTTGTTGTTGCTATCGACAAAGACGTAGTACTGGTTGACGCTGGTCTGAAATCTGAGTCCGCCATCCCGGCTGAGCAGTTCAAAAACGCCCAGGGCGAGCTGGAAATCCAGGTAGGTGACGAAGTTGACGTTGCTCTGGACGCAGTAGAAGACGGCTTCGGTGAAACTCTGCTGTCCCGTGAGAAAGCTAAACGTCACGAAGCCTGGATCACGCTGGAAAAAGCTTACGAAGATGCTGAAACTGTTACCGGTGTTATCAACGGCAAAGTTAAGGGCGGCTTCACTGTTGAGCTGAACGGTATTCGTGCGTTCCTGCCAGGTTCTCTGGTAGACGTTCGTCCGGTGCGTGACACTCTGCACCTGGAAGGCAAAGAGCTTGAATTCAAAGTAATCAAGCTGGATCAGAAGCGCAACAACGTTGTTGTTTCTCGTCGTGCCGTTATCGAATCCGAAAACAGCGCAGAGCGCGATCAGCTGCTGGAAAACCTGCAGGAAGGCATGGAAGTTAAAGGTATCGTTAAGAACCTCACTGACTACGGTGCATTCGTTGATCTGGGCGGCGTTGACGGCCTGCTGCACATCACTGACATGGCCTGGAAACGCGTTAAGCATCCGAGCGAAATCGTCAACGTGGGCGACGAAATCACTGTTAAAGTGCTGAAGTTCGACCGCGAACGTACCCGTGTATCTCTGGGCCTGAAACAGCTGGGCGAAGATCCGTGGGTAGCTATCGCTAAACGTTATCCGGAAGGTACCAAACTGACTGGTCGCGTGACCAACCTGACCGACTACGGCTGCTTCGTTGAAATCGAAGAAGGCGTTGAAGGCCTGGTACACGTTTCCGAAATGGATTGGACCAACAAAAACATCCACCCGTCCAAAGTTGTTAACGTTGGCGATGTAGTGGAAGTTATGGTTCTGGATATCGACGAAGAACGTCGTCGTATCTCCCTGGGTCTGAAACAGTGCAAAGCTAACCCGTGGCAGCAGTTCGCGGAAACCCACAACAAGGGCGACCGTGTTGAAGGTAAAATCAAGTCTATCACTGACTTCGGTATCTTCATCGGCCTGGACGGCGGCATCGACGGCCTGGTTCACCTGTCTGACATCTCCTGGAACGTTGCAGGCGAAGAAGCAGTTCGTGAATACAAAAAAGGCGACGAAATCGCTGCAGTTGTTCTGCAGGTTGACGCAGAACGTGAACGTATCTCCCTGGGCGTTAAACAGCTCGCAGAAGATCCGTTCAACAACTGGGTTGCTCTGAACAAGAAAGGCGCTATCGTAACCGGTAAAGTAACTGCAGTTGACGCTAAAGGCGCAACCGTAGAACTGGCTGACGGCGTTGAAGGTTACCTGCGTGCTTCTGAAGCATCCCGTGACCGCGTTGAAGACGCTACCCTGGTTCTGAGCGTTGGCGACGAAGTTGAAGCTAAATTCACCGGCGTTGATCGTAAAAACCGCGCAATCAGCCTGTCTGTTCGTGCGAAAGACGAAGCTGACGAGAAAGATGCAATCGCAACTGTTAACAAACAGGAAGATGCAAACTTCTCCAACAACGCAATGGCTGAAGCTTTCAAAGCAGCTAAAGGCGAGTAATTCTCTGACTCTTCGGGATTTTTATTCCGAAGTTTGTTGAGTTTACTTGACAGATTGCAGGTTTCGTCCTGTAATCAAGCACTAAGGGCGGCTACGGCCGCCCTTAATCAATGCAGCAACAGCAGCCGCTTAATTTGCCTTTAAGGAACCGGAGGAATCATGACCAAGTCAGAATTGATAGAAAGACTTGCCACCCAGCAATCGCACATTCCCGCCAAGACGGTTGAAGATGCAGTAAAAGAGATGCTGGAGCATATGGCCTCGACTCTTGCGCAGGGCGAGCGTATTGAAATCCGCGGTTTCGGCAGTTTCTCTTTGCACTACCGCGCACCACGTACCGGACGTAATCCGAAGACTGGCGATAAAGTAGAACTGGAAGGAAAATACGTTCCTCACTTTAAACCTGGTAAAGAACTGCGCGATCGCGCCAATATTTACGGTTAAGTTTTTACTCAAACTTGAACGCGAGAAAAGCACCTGTCGGGTGCTTTTTTCATTTCTCTAATCAGGAACTGGAAGCTGCCTCGCAGAGTTTTGAGCAGTTTTCACCCTTTCGTTAAATTCTTCTGAATGTGCCTCGGGGAACGCAAAATTCCCACCAGACAACCGCTCAACAAAGTTGCACACTTTCCATAAACAGGGAGGGGTGCATGAAAATAACGACAGTCGGCGTATGCATAATTTGCGGAATTTTTCCGTTGCTGATTTTGCCCCAATTGCCTGGGACATTAACCCTTGCGTTTCTGACTCTCTTCGCCTGCGTACTGGCATTTATCCCTGTTAAAACCGTCCGTTATATCGCGCTGACGTTGCTGTTTTTCGTTTGGGGCATATTATCAGCAAAGCAAATTTTGTGGGCAGGAGAAACCTTAACTGGCGCGACGCAGGATGCAATTGTTGAGATCACTGCAACTGACGGCATGACCACTCATTACGGTCAAATTACTCATCTACAAGGTCGACGTATATTCCCTGCGCCAGGCCTTGTGCTGTATGGCGAATATCTTCCGCAAGCGGTTTGTGCTGGACAACAATGGTCAATGAAACTCAAAGTTCGTGCGGTTCATGGCCAACTTAATGATGGCGGCTTTGATAGCCAGCGTTATGCCATTGCCCAGCATCAACCGCTCACCGGCCGCTTTCTGCAGGCAAGTGTTATTGAACCGAATTGTAGCCTGCGTGCACAGTATCTGGCGTCACTACAAACAACGCTGCAACCCTATATGTGGAATGCGGTTATTCTTGGTTTAGGTATGGGGGAACGGTTATCCGTCCCCAAAGAAATCAAAAATATCATGCGTGATACTGGAACGGCGCATTTAATGGCGATATCGGGATTGCACATCGCTTTTGCGGCGTTGCTGGCTGCCGGACTCATTCGCGGTGGGCAAGTTTATCTGCCTGGGCGCTGGATCCACTGGCAAATGCCATTAATTGGTGGAATCTGCTGTGCTGCTTTTTATGCCTGGTTGACGGGAATGCAACCTCCTGCATTGCGTACCGTGGTGGCGCTTGCTACGTGGGGAATGCTTAAGTTAAGTGGGCGACAGTGGAGTGGCTGGGATGTATGGATATGTTGTCTGGCGGCAATTTTGCTGATGGATCCTGTTGCCATTCTCTCGCAAAGTTTATGGCTCTCTGCCGCTGCGGTCGCGGCACTGATTTTTTGGTACCAGTGGTTTCCCTGTCCTGAGTGGCAACTGCCGCCGGTATTGCGTGCAGTTGTTTCCCTCATTCATTTGCAACTGGGAATCACACTCCTGCTTATGCCTGTGCAAATCGTCATATTTCATGGCATTAGTTTGACCTCGTTTATTGCAAATCTATTAGCAATTCCCTTGGTGACATTTATCACGGTTCCGTTGATCCTCGCCGCGATGGTTGTGCATTTAAGCGGGCCGTTAATCCTGGAGCAAGGGTTATGGTTTCTTGCCGACCGGTCTTTGGCTTTACTTTTCTGGGGGTTAAAGAGTTTGCCAGAAGGGTGGATCAACATTGCTGAACGTTGGCAATGGCTATCATTTTCCCCATGGTTCTTACTGGTGGTATGGCGATTAAACGCCTGGCGAACGTTGCCAGCAATGTGTGTGGCTGTAGGCTTGCTGATGTGCTGGCCGCTGTGGCAAAAACCTCGACCTGACGAGTGGCAGGTGTACATGCTTGATGTCGGGCAAGGGCTGGCAATGGTGATAGCCAGAAACGGCAAAGCGATTCTCTATGACACAGGACTGGCCTGGCCCGAAGGGGATAGTGGGCAACAACTGATTATCCCCTGGCTCCACTGGCATAATCTTGAACCGGAAGGCGTTATTCTGAGTCATGAACATCTGGATCACCGGGGAGGGCTGGACTCAATATTGCACACATGGCCGATGTTATGGATCAGAAGTCCGTTAAACTGGGAACATCATCAGCCCTGTGTGCGTGGCGAAGCGTGGCAATGGCAAGGATTGCGTTTCAGCGTGCACTGGCCTTTACAAGCTAGCAACGATAAAGGAAATAACCATTCCTGTGTGGTTAAGGTTGATGACGGGACGAATAGCATTCTTCTAACCGGTGATATTGAAGTCCCCGCTGAACAAAAGATGCTAAGCCGTTACTGGCAGCAAGTGCAGACAACATTGCTTCAGGTACCTCACCATGGCAGTAATACCTCATCATCGTTGCCATTAATTCAGCGAGTGAATGGAAAAGTGGCACTCGCATCGGCATCGCGCTATAACGCATGGCGATTGCCCTCTAATAAAGTTAAGCATCGCTATCAACAGCAAGGATATCAATGGCTTGATACTCCACATCAGGGTCAAGTGACGGTCAATTTTTCAGCGCAAGGCTGGCGGATTAGCAGCCTCAGAGAGCAAATTTTACCTCGTTGGTATCATCAGTGGTTTGGCGTGCCAGTGGATAACGGGTAGAATATGCGGCTATTTCAACAAATGCTGGTTTTTTGAATGCATAACGACAAAGATCTCTCTACGTGGCAGACGTTCCGCCGACTGTGGCCAACCATTGCGCCTTTTAAAGCGGGTCTGATCGTGGCGGGCGTAGCGTTAATCCTCAACGCAGCCAGCGATACCTTCATGTTATCGCTCCTTAAGCCACTTCTTGATGATGGCTTTGGTAAAACAGATCGCTCCGTGCTGGTGTGGATGCCGCTGGTGGTGATCGGGCTGATGATTTTACGTGGTATCACCAGCTATGTCTCCAGCTACTGTATCTCCTGGGTATCAGGAAAGGTGGTAATGACCATGCGTCGCCGCCTGTTTGGTCACATGATGGGAATGCCGGTTTCATTTTTTGACAAACAGTCAACGGGGACGCTGTTGTCACGTATCACCTACGATTCCGAACAGGTTGCTTCTTCTTCTTCCGGCGCACTGATAACGGTTGTGCGTGAAGGTGCGTCAATCATCGGCCTGTTCATCATGATGTTCTATTACAGTTGGCAACTGTCGATCATTTTGATTGTGCTGGCACCGATTGTTTCGATTGCGATTCGCGTAGTATCGAAGCGTTTTCGCAACATCAGTAAAAACATGCAGAACACCATGGGGCAGGTGACCACCAGCGCCGAACAAATGCTGAAGGGCCACAAAGAAGTATTGATTTTCGGTGGTCAGGAAGTGGAAACGAAACGCTTTGATAAAGTCAGCAACCGAATGCGTCTTCAGGGGATGAAAATGGTTTCAGCCTCTTCCATCTCTGATCCGATCATTCAGCTGATCGCCTCTTTGGCGCTGGCGTTTGTTCTGTATGCGGCGAGCTTCCCAAGTGTCATGGATAGCCTGACTGCCGGTACGATTACCGTTGTTTTCTCTTCAATGATTGCACTGATGCGTCCGCTGAAATCACTGACCAACGTTAACGCCCAGTTCCAGCGCGGTATGGCGGCTTGTCAGACGCTGTTTACCATTCTGGACAGTGAGCAGGAGAAAGACGAAGGTAAGCGCGTGATCGAGCGTGCGACTGGCGACGTGGAATTCCGCAATGTCACCTTTACTTATCCGGGACGTGACGTACCTGCATTGCGTAACATCAACCTGAAAATTCCGGCAGGGAAGACGGTTGCTCTGGTTGGACGCTCTGGTTCAGGTAAATCAACCATCGCCAGCCTGATCACTCGTTTTTACGATATTGATGAAGGCGAAATCCTGATGGATGGTCACGATCTGCGCGAGTATACCCTGGCGTCGTTACGTAACCAGGTTGCTCTGGTGTCGCAGAATGTCCATCTGTTTAACGATACGGTTGCTAACAACATTGCTTACGCACGGACTGAACAGTACAGCCGTGAGCAAATTGAAGAAGCGGCGCGTATGGCCTACGCCATGGACTTCATCAATAAGATGGATAACGGTCTCGATACAGTGATTGGTGAAAACGGCGTGCTGCTCTCTGGCGGTCAGCGTCAGCGTATTGCTATCGCTCGAGCCTTGCTGCGTGATAGCCCGATTCTGATTCTGGATGAAGCTACCTCGGCTCTGGATACCGAATCCGAACGTGCGATTCAGGCGGCACTGGATGAGTTGCAGAAAAACCGTACCTCTCTGGTGATTGCCCACCGCTTGTCTACCATTGAAAAGGCAGACGAAATCGTGGTCGTCGAGGATGGTGTCATTGTGGAACGCGGTACGCATAACGATTTGCTTGAGCACCGCGGCGTTTACGCGCAACTTCACAAAATGCAGTTTGGCCAATGATCGAAAAAATCTGGTCTGGTGAATCCCCTTTGTGGCGGCTATTGCTGCCACTCTCCTGGTTGTATGGCCTGGTGAGTGGCGCGATCCGTCTTTGCTATAAACTAAAACTGAAGCGCGCCTGGCGTGCCCCCGTACCGGTTGTCGTGGTTGGTAATCTCACCGCAGGCGGCAACGGAAAAACCCCGGTCGTTGTCTGGCTGGTGGAACAGTTGCAACAGCGCGGAATTCGCGTGGGGGTCGTATCGCGGGGATATGGTGGTAAGGCTGAATCTTATCCGCTGTTATTGTCGGCAGATACCACAACAGCACAGGCGGGTGATGAACCTGTGTTGATTTATCAACGCACTGATGCGCCTGTTGCGGTTTCTCCCGTTCGTTCTGATGCGGTAAAAGCCATTCTGGCGCAACACCCTGATGTGCAGATCATTGTAACCGACGACGGTTTACAGCATTACCGTCTGGCGCGTGATGTGGAAATTGTCGTTATTGATGGTGTGCGTCGCTTTGGCAATGGCTGGTGGTTGCCGGCGGGGCCAATGCGTGAGCGAGCGGGGCGCTTAAAGTCAGTTGATGCGGTAATCGTCAACGGCGGTGTCCCCCGCAGCGGTGAAATCCCCATGCATCTGCTGCCGGGTCAGGCGGTGAATTTACGTACCGGTACGCGTTGTGATGTTGCTCAGCTTGAACATGTGGTGGCGATGGCAGGGATTGGGCATCCGCCGCGCTTTTTTGCCACGCTGAAGATGTGCGGCGTACAACCGGAAAAATGTGTACCGCTGGCCGATCATCAGTCTTTGAACCATGCGGATGTCAGCGCGTTGGTAAGCACCGGGCAAACGCTGGTAATGACTGAAAAAGATGCGGTGAAATGCCGGGCCTTTGCAGAAGAAAATTGGTGGTATTTGCCTGTAGACGCACAGCTTTCAGGTGATGAACCAGCGAAACTGCTTACGCAACTAACCTCGCTGGCTTCTGGCAACTAGTTACGCCGCGGCAGCGTTCGATTGATGGAGTCATGAATGTCGCTGCCGCACCTCTCCCTTGCTGATGCGCGTAATCTTCACCTTGCCGCACAAGGCCTGTTAAACAAACCCCGCCGTCGAGCGTCGTTGGAGGATATTCCGGCAACGATCTCCCGCATGTCCTTGCTGCAAATCGATACCATCAATATTGTTGCCCGTAGTCCATATCTGGTGCTTTTCAGTCGTCTGGGAAATTATCCTGCCCAGTGGCTGGATGAGTCTCTGGCGCGTGGCGAATTAATGGAATACTGGGCGCATGAAGCCTGCTTTATGCCACGCAGCGACTTTCGTCTTATTCGCCACCGCATGCTGGCACCTGAAAAAATGGGCTGGAAATACAAAGACGCCTGGATGCAGGAACATGAGGCGGAAATTGCACAGTTAATTCAGCATATTCATGATAAGGGGCCGGTACGTTCAGCCGATTTTGAGCATCCTCGTAAAGGTGCAAGCGGCTGGTGGGAATGGAAGCCGCATAAACGGCATCTGGAAGGTTTATTTACTGCCGGAAAGGTGATGGTGATTGAACGGCGCAACTTCCAGCGCGTTTATGATTTAACCCACCGTGTCATGCCTGACTGGGATGATGAGCGCGATCTCGTTTCGCAAACAGAAGCAGAAATCATCATGCTGGATAACAGTGCGCGTAGCCTGGGAATATTCCGCGAACAGTGGCTGGCAGATTACTATCGGCTGAAACGTCCGGCACTGGCGGCGTGGCGCGAAGCGAGGGCTGAACAGCAGCAAATCATTGCTGTGCATGTTGAAAAATTGGGCAATCTTTGGCTGCATGCTGATTTGCTGCCGCTACTCGAGCGTGCGCTGGCCGGAAAGCTCACTGCAACGCACAGCGCGGTACTTTCGCCTTTTGATCCTGTTGTCTGGGATCGCAAACGCGCAGAGCAGCTTTTTGATTTTAGCTACCGGCTGGAGTGCTATACCCCAGCGCCGAAACGCCAGTATGGCTATTTTGTTCTGCCATTATTACATCGTGGGCAATTAGTTGGGCGAATGGATGCCAAAATGCATCGCCAGACAGGCATCCTTGAAGTTATCTCTCTGTGGTTACAGGAAGGCATTAAACCAACGACAATGCTGCAAAAAGGGTTACGTCAGGCGATTACTGATTTCGCGAGCTGGCAGCAGGCAACGCGGGTGACATTAGGACGCTGCCCGCAAGGTCTCTTTACTGATTGCCGCACTGGCTGGGAAATAGACCCCGTCGCATAAATGATTATGATAAGATTTATGCATTCATAACCCGATCCATCTGGAGGAACTATGGATCATCGTCTGCTTGAAATCATTGCCTGCCCGGTTTGCAACGGAAAACTTTGGTATAACCAAGAAAAACAAGAACTTATTTGCAAACTGGACAACCTGGCTTTCCCGCTGCGTGATGGCATTCCAGTGTTGCTGGAAACGGAAGCCCGCGTGCTGACTGCTGATGAGAGTAAATCATGAGTTTTGTGGTCATTATTCCCGCGCGCTACGCGTCAACGCGTCTGCCCGGTAAACCATTGGTTGATATTAATGGCAAACCCATGATTGTTCATGTTCTTGAACGTGCTCGCGAATCAGGTGCCGATCGCATCATCGTGGCAACCGATCATGAGGATGTCGCCCGCGCCGTTGAAGCCGCTGGCGGTGAAGTATGTATGACGCGCGCCGATCACCAGTCAGGGACAGAACGCCTGGCGGAAGTTGTCGAAAAATGCGCATTCAGCGACGACACGGTGATCGTTAATGTGCAGGGTGATGAACCGATGATCCCTGCGACAATCATTCGTCAGGTTGCTGATAACCTCGCTCAGCGTCAGGTGGGTATGGCGACTCTGGCGGTGCCAATCCACAATGCGGAAGAAGCGTTTAACCCGAATGCGGTGAAAGTGGTTCTCGACGCTGAAGGGTATGCACTGTACTTCTCTCGCGCCACCATTCCTTGGGATCGTGATCGTTTTGCAGAAGGCCTTGAAACCGTTGGCGATAACTTCCTGCGTCATCTTGGTATTTATGGCTACCGTGCAGGCTTTATCCGTCGTTACGTCAACTGGCAGGCAAGTCCGTTAGAACACATCGAAATGTTAGAGCAGCTTCGTGTTCTGTGGTACGGCGAAAAAATCCATGTTGCTGTTGCTCAGGAAGTTCCTGGCACAGGTGTGGATACCCCTGAAGATCTTGAGCGCGTTCGCGCTGAAATGCGCTAATTTCACTTCACGACACTTCAGCCAATTTTGGGAGGAGTGTCGTACCGTTACGATTTTCCTCAATTTTTCTTTTCAACAATTGATCTCATTCAGGTGACATCTTTTATATTGGCGCTCATTATGAAAGCAGTAGCTTTTATGAGGGTAATCTGAATGGAACAGCTGCGTGCCGAATTAAGCCATTTACTGGGCGAAAAACTCAGTCGTATTGAGTGCGTCAATGAAAAAGCGGATACGGCGTTGTGGGCTTTGTATGACAGCCAGGGAAACCCAATGCCGTTAATGGCAAGAAGCTTTAGTACGCCCGGAAAAGCCCGACAACTGGCATGGAAAACCACCATGCTGGCAAGAAGTGGGACTGTCCGTATGCCGACTATTTATGGTGTGATGACGCATGAAGAACACCCCGGCCCCGATGTCCTGCTACTGGAGCGGATGCGTGGTGTTTCGGTGGAGGCACCAGCCCGAACACCAGAACGCTGGGAACAACTCAAAGACCAAATCGTTGAAGCCTTACTGGCCTGGCACCGTCAGGACAGTCGCGGTTGCGTCGGCGCGGTCGACAATACTCAGGAAAATTTCTGGCCCTCATGGTACCGGCAACATGTTGAAGTGCTATGGACCACGCTCAATCAGTTCAATAACACCGGTCTGACGATGCAGGATAAGCGGATCCTGTTTCGCACTCGCGAATGTCTCCCGGCATTATTTGAAGGCTTTAACGACAATTGTGTGTTGATTCACGGTAACTTCTGTTTACGCAGCATGCTGAAAGATTCGCGCAGCGATCAGTTACTGGCGATGGTCGGGCCGGGACTAATGCTTTGGGCACCGCGAGAATACGAACTGTTCCGACTAATGGATAATTCTCTGGCGGAAGATTTGCTCTGGAGTTACCTGCAACGCGCGCCAGTGGCGGAGTCGTTCATCTGGCGGCGTTGGTTGTATGTGTTATGGGATGAAGTTGCGCAACTGGTTAATACCGGACGATTTAGTCGGCGCAACTTCGATCTGGCATCAAAATCACTCTTGCCGTGGCTCGCCTGACGGACCTTTCAGCCACTGCCAGATGCGGCCAAGCGTTTCATAGCCAACACGATCGCTATGCATCAGCCAGACCGGAGAAGGGATTGCCCGTTCCCACGGATTAAGCGGCGAGTCGATGGCCAACTGATTCGCCGGGGCTGGTAGCGGATTTAACCCTTCCTGCTGAAAAAAGATCATCGCCCGCGGCAGATGTGATGCGGAGGTCACCAGCAGGAAAGGGGCGTCACCAATCGCCTGTTTCACTGCCGCAGCTTCTTCTTCGGTATCTTTTGGCAAATCCAGGGTGATAATTTGCTCGCGCGGCACGCCCAGCGATTGCGCAACTCTGGCACCTACTTCCGCTGTACTCACCGTATTGGTTTTTGCTACGCCTCCCGTGAAGATCAGTTTTGATCCCGGATTTTCGCGCCATAAGCGAATACCTTCATTCAGGCGTGGCAGACTGTTATTGATTAAATTAGAGCTCGGTGCCCACTGCGGGTTCCAGGTATAACCACCTCCGAGCACCACGATATAGTCCACTTTTTGCGAATTATTCCATGTCGGATAGGTGCTTTCGATGGGACGCAGCAGGCGGTCGGCTACCGGTTGCAAACTCAATAACAAGAGTGCCAGCCACCCAATGCTAATAAAAATCTTCCCGGTTTTTTGAAAACGGCTAAACCACAGCAGCGCCAGGCCAGCGCCAATAATTAACAACATCAGCGGAAGTGGCAGCAACATATTGCCAATCACTTTTTTCAGTGTAAAAAGCATCCTTTCTGGTTCCTTTTTTAACCATATAGCAAGGGATCGCCAGCGATATTACACCAGACGGGTTCATTCTCGCCGTGGCTGTGACAAAATAGCGTCTTTATCAGAAAACGTCTTAGCCAACCGGTGGAGAAAGCAATGCAGGATCGCAATTTTGATGATATTGCGGAAAAGTTTTCCCGTAACATTTACGGCACCACCAAAGGGCAGCTTCGACAGGCTATTCTGTGGCAGGATCTCGATCGCGTGCTGGCGGAAATGGGCCCGCAAAAACTGCGTGTGCTGGATGCTGGCGGTGGAGAAGGGCAGACCGCAATCAAAATGGCCGAGCGTGGGCATCAGGTCATTTTATGCGATCTTTCTGCGCAGATGATCGACCGCGCAAAACAGGCGGCAGAAGCAAAAGGTGTGAGCGACAACATGCAATTTATACATTGCGCCGCTCAGGATGTTGCTTCGCATTTGGAAACGCCCGTTGATCTGATATTGTTCCATGCGGTGCTCGAGTGGGTGGCCGATCCCCGCAGTGTATTGCAGACCCTGTGGTCAGTGTTGCGTCCAGGCGGCGTGTTGTCGTTAATGTTCTACAATGCGCATGGTTTGTTGATGCATAACATGGTCGCCGGGAATTTTGATTACGTGCAGGCGGGAATGCCGAAAAAGAAAAAACGGACGCTTTCGCCAGATTATCCACGCGACCCGGCGCAGGTTTATCTGTGGCTGGAAGAAGCTGGTTGGCAAATTATGGGTAAGACAGGCGTTCGCGTGTTTCATGATTATCTGCGCGAGAAGCACCAGCAGCGCGACTGCTATGAAGCATTACTTGAATTAGAAACGCGTTATTGCCGTCAGGAACCGTATATTACCCTGGGGCGTTATATTCATGTCACCGCGCGCAAACCGCAGAGCAAGGATAAAGTATGAGTGAATTTTCCCAGACAGTCCCCGAACTGGTTGCCTGGGCCAGAAAAAATGACTTCTCCATCTCGCTGCCGGTAGACCGACTCTCTTTTCTGCTGGCGGTTGCCACGCTGAACGGCGAGCGTCTGGATGGTGAGATGAGTGAAGGCGAGCTGGTGGATGCATTCCGCCATGTGAGTGATGCGTTTGAGCAAACCAGCGAAACCATCGGCGTGCGCGCCAATAACGCGATCAACGACATGGTGCGTCAACGTCTGCTGAACCGCTTTACCAGCGAGCAGGCGGAAGGGAACGCAATTTACCGTCTGACGCCGCTCGGCATCGGCATTACTGACTACTACATCCGTCAGCGCGAGTTTTCTACGCTGCGTCTTTCTATGCAGTTGTCGATTGTGGCGGGTGAGCTCAAACGCGCAGCAGATGCCGCCGAAGAGGGCGGTGATGAATTTCACTGGCACCGTAATGTCTATGCGCCACTGAAATATTCGGTAGCAGAAATTTTCGACAGTATCGACCTGACGCAACGTCTGATGGACGAACAGCAGCAGCAGGTGAAGGACGATATCGCCCAGTTGCTGAACAAAGACTGGCGGGCGGCGATTTCCAGCTGTGAATTGTTGCTTTCGGAAACTTCCGGAACGCTGCGTGAATTGCAGGATACGCTGGAAGCGGCAGGCGACAAATTGCAGGCTAATCTGTTGCGCATTCAGGATGCGACGATGACCCATGACGATCTGCATTTCGTCGATCGTCTGGTGTTCGATCTGCAGAGCAAACTCGATCGTATTATCAGTTGGGGCCAACAATCCATCGACTTGTGGATTGGCTACGACCGCCACGTACACAAATTTATTCGTACCGCGATCGATATGGATAAAAACCGCGTCTTTGCTCAGCGGTTACGTCAGTCGGTACAAACCTATTTTGATGAGCCGTGGGCGCTAACTTATGCCAATGCCGATCGTCTGCTGGATATGCGTGACGAAGAGATGGCACTGCGCGATGAAGAAGTGACTGGGGAACTTCCTGAGGATCTGGAATACGAAGAGTTTAACGAGATCCGCGAACAGCTGGCGGCGATCATCGAAGAACAACTTGCCGTGTACAAAACCAGACAAGTGCCGCTGGATCTTGGTCTGGTGGTACGCGAATATCTGTCACAGTATCCGCGTGCACGTCACTTTGACGTTGCGCGCATTGTTATTGATCAGGCGGTACGTCTTGGCGTAGCGCAAGCAGATTTCACCGGACTGCCAGCGAAATGGCAGCCGATTAATGATTACGGAGCCAAGGTACAGGCGCATGTCATCGACAAATATTGAACAAGTGATGCCGGTTAAGCTGGCGCAGGCGCTGGCGAATCCGTTATTTCCGGCGCTGGACAGCGCCTTACGTTCAGGCCGCCATATTGGCCTCGACGAACTGGATAATCATGCATTCCTGATGGATTTTCAGGAATATCTGGAAGAGTTTTACGCGCGTTATAACGTTGAGCTTATTCGCGCACCAGAAGGGTTCTTCTATTTACGCCCACGTTCCACCACGCTGATCCCTCGTTCCGTCTTGTCGGAACTGGATATGATGGTCGGGAAAATCCTCTGTTATCTCTATCTCAGCCCGGAACGGCTGGCGAATGAGGGGATTTTCACCCAGCAGGAACTGTACGACGAACTGCTCACCCTGGCCGATGAAGCAAAACTGCTGAAACTGGTGAACAACCGTTCAACCGGTTCAGACGTTGACCGTCAGAAGTTGCAGGAGAAAGTACGTTCTTCGCTCAACCGTCTGCGTCGTTTAGGCATGGTGTGGTTTATGGGCCACGACAGCAGCAAGTTTCGCATTACCGAATCGGTGTTCCGCTTCGGAGCCGATGTGCGTGCTGGCGACGATCCCCGTGAAGCACAGCGTCGCCTGATTCGTGATGGCGAAGCAATGCCGATTGAAAATCATCTGCAACTAAACGATGAAACCGAAGAGAATCAGCCAGATAGCGGAGAGGAAGAATAATGATTGAACGCGGTAAATTTCGCTCACTGACGCTGATTAACTGGAACGGCTTTTTTGCCCGAACTTTTGACCTTGACGAGCTGGTCACGACGCTTTCTGGCGGTAACGGGGCGGGTAAATCCACCACCATGGCGGCGTTCGTTACGGCGCTGATCCCCGACCTGACCCTGCTGCATTTCCGTAACACTACGGAAGCCGGGGCCACCAGCGGTTCGCGCGATAAAGGTCTGCACGGTAAGCTGAAAGCGGGTGTCTGTTATTCGATGCTCGACACCATTAACTCGCGCCACCAGCGCGTGGTGGTCGGTGTGCGTCTGCAACAGGTTGCCGGACGCGATCGTAAAGTGGATATCAAGCCGTTTGCCATTCAGGGACTGCCGATGTCGGTGCAGCCGACACAGCTGGTGACCGAAACCCTGAACGAACGCCAGGCGCGCGTGCTGCCGCTTAACGAGCTGAAAGACAAGCTCGAGGCGATGGAAGGCGTGCAGTTTAAACAGTTCAACTCCATTACTGATTACCACTCGCTGATGTTCGATCTGGGCATCATCGCGCGTCGTCTGCGCTCCGCATCTGACCGTAGCAAATTCTATCGTCTGATCGAAGCTTCGCTGTATGGCGGGATCTCCAGTGCCATTACCCGTTCTCTGCGCGACTACCTGTTGCCGGAAAACAGCGGCGTGCGTAAAGCGTTCCAGGACATGGAAGCGGCGCTGCGTGAAAACCGTATGACGCTGGAAGCGATTCGTGTCACCCAGTCGGACCGCGACCTGTTTAAGCATCTGATCAGCGAAGCCACCAACTACGTGGCGGCGGACTACATGCGTCACGCCAACGAGCGCCGTGTCCATCTCGACAAAGCCCTGGAGTTTCGTCGCGAGCTACATACTTCGCGTCAGCAACTGGCGGCTGAGCAGTACAAACACGTCGATATGGCGCGTGAGCTGGCAGAGCACAACGGTGCCGAAGGCGATCTGGAAGCGGATTATCAGGCGGCCAGTGATCACCTGAACCTGGTGCAAACCGCACTGCGTCAGCAGGAGAAGATCGAACGCTACGAAGCGGATCTCGATGAGCTGCAGATCCGTCTGGAAGAGCAAAATGAAGTGGTGGCAGAAGCCATCGAACGCCAGGAAGAGAATGAGGCTCGTGCGGAAGCTGCCGAACTGGAAGTGGACGAGCTGAAAAGCCAGCTTGCTGACTACCAGCAGGCGCTGGACGTCCAGCAAACGCGCGCGATCCAGTATAACCAGGCGATTGCTGCGCTTAATCGTGCCAAAGAACTGTGCCATCTGCCGGACTTAACCGCCGACTGCGCCGCCGAATGGCTGGAAACCTTCCAGGCGAAAGAGCTGGAAGCGACTGAAAAAATGCTCTCTCTTGAGCAGAAAATGAGCATGGCGCAAACCGCGCACAGCCAGTTTGAGCAGGCTTATCAGCTGGTGGTGGCAATCAACGGCCCGCTGGCGCGTAACGAGGCGTGGGATGTCGCTCGCGAACTATTGCGCGAAGGGGTCGATCAGCGTCACCTGGCAGAGCAGGTTCAACCGTTGCGGATGCGCTTAAGTGAACTGGAACAGCGTCTGCGCGAGCAGCAAGAAGCCGAACGCCTGCTGGCAGACTTCTGCAAACGTCAGGGCAAGAATTTTGATATTGATGAACTGGAAGCTCTGCATCAGGAGCTGGAAGCGCGCATTGCCTCTCTTTCCGATAGCGTGTCTAACGCCCGTGAAGAGCGCATGGCACTGCGCCAGGAACAGGAACAGCTGCAGTCTCGCATTCAGAGTTTGATGCAGCGTGCGCCGGTTTGGCTGGCAGCGCAAAACAGTCTCAACCAGTTGAGCGAGCAGTGCGGTGAAGAGTTTACCTCCAGCCAGGACGTCACCGAATATCTGCAACAGTTGCTGGAGCGTGAGCGAGAGGCGATTGTTGAACGCGATGAAGTGGGCGCGCGCAAAAACGCTGTCGATGAAGAGATCGAACGTTTAAGCCAGCCTGGCGGCTCTGAAGATCAGCGTCTGAACGCGCTGGCGGAGCGTTTTGGCGGCGTGCTGCTGTCAGAAATTTATGACGACGTTAGCCTGGAAGATGCGCCGTACTTCTCAGCGCTGTATGGCCCGTCACGCCACGCCATCGTGGTGCCAGATCTGTCACAGGTAACTGAACACCTGGAAGGCTTGACCGATTGCCCGGAAGATCTCTATCTGATCGAAGGAGATCCGCAGTCATTCGATGACAGCGTGTTCAGCGTTGATGAGCTGGAAAAAGCGGTAGTGGTGAAAATCGCCGATCGTCAGTGGCGTTATTCACGTTTCCCGGAAGTGCCGCTGTTTGGTCGTGCTGCGCGTGAAAGCCGTATTGAAAGCCTCCATGCCGAGCGTGAAGTGCTTTCCGAACGCTTCGCCACGCTCTCCTTTGATGTACAGAAAACTCAGCGTCTGCATCAGGCGTTCAGCCGCTTTATCGGCAGTCATCTGGCGGTTGCGTTTGAGTCTGACCCGGAAGCAGAAATCCGTCAACTGAACAGCCGTCGCGTCGAACTGGAGCGGGCGTTGAGTAATCATGAAAATGATAACCAGCAGCAGCGTATTCAGTTTGAGCAGGCGAAAGAAGGCGTTACGGCGCTGAACCGCATTCTGCCGCGTCTCAACCTGTTGGCTGATGACAGCCTGGCGGATCGCGTCGATGAAATCCGCGAACGTCTGGATGAAGCCCAGGAAGCCGCGCGTTTTGTTCAGCAGTTTGGCAATCAACTGGCGAAACTGGAACCGATCGTTTCGGTATTGCAGAGCGACCCGGAACAGTTCGAACAGCTAAAAGAAGATTACGCGTACTCTCAGCAGATGCAGCGCGATGCCCGTCAGCAGGCGTTTGCCCTGACGGAAGTGGTGCAGCGTCGTGCGCACTTTAGCTATTCTGACTCGGCAGAAATGCTGAGCGGTAATAGCGATCTCAACGAAAAGCTGCGTGAACGTCTGGAACAGGCGGAAGCGGAGCGTACTCGCGCTCGTGAAGCGTTGCGTGGTCACGCAGCGCAGTTGAGTCAGTACAACCAGGTGCTGGCTTCGCTGAAAAGTTCTTACGACACCAAAAAAGAGCTACTCAACGATCTGCAACGTGAATTGCAGGATATCGGCGTGCGTGCTGATAGCGGGGCAGAAGAGCGGGCGCGTATTCGCCGTGACGAGCTGCATGCGCAACTGAGCAATAACCGTTCACGCCGCAATCAACTGGAAAAAGCGCTTACCTTCTGCGAAGCGGAGATGGACAACCTGACCCGCAAACTGCGCAAGCTGGAGCGGGATTACTTTGAGATGCGCGAGCAGGTAGTGACCGCCAAAGCGGGCTGGTGTGCGGTGATGCGCATGGTGAAAGATAACGGCGTTGAGCGCCGCTTACACCGTCGTGAGCTGGCTTATCTCTCCGCTGATGATTTGCGCTCTATGTCGGATAAGGCATTGGGTGCGCTGCGTCTGGCGGTGGCGGATAACGAACATCTGCGCGACGTGCTGCGCATGTCGGAAGATCCGAAACGTCCGGAGCGTAAAATTCAGTTCTTCGTGGCGGTTTATCAGCATCTGCGTGAACGTATTCGTCAGGATATTATTCGTACCGATGATCCGGTGGAAGCTATCGAACAGATGGAGATCGAACTTAGCCGTCTGACCGAAGAATTAACCTCCCGTGAACAGAAACTGGCGATCAGTTCCCGCAGCGTGGCGAACATCATTCGCAAAACCATTCAGCGCGAGCAGAACCGTATCCGTATGCTCAACCAGGGGTTGCAGAACGTATCGTTTGGTCAGGTGAACAGCGTGCGCCTCAACGTGAACGTGCGTGAAACGCACGCCATGCTGCTGGATGTGCTCTCTGAACAGCACGAGCAGCATCAGGATCTGTTTAACAGCAACCGTCTGACCTTCTCGGAAGCGTTGGCGAAATTGTATCAGCGTCTTAATCCGCAGATTGATATGGGACAGCGCACGCCGCAGACCATTGGCGAAGAACTGCTGGATTACCGCAACTATCTGGAAATGGAAGTTGAGGTTAACCGTGGTTCCGATGGTTGGTTGCGCGCAGAGTCTGGTGCATTGTCGACCGGTGAGGCGATTGGTACCGGTATGTCGATTCTGGTGATGGTGGTACAAAGCTGGGAAGATGAATCTCGCCGCCTGCGCGGTAAAGATATCTCTCCTTGCCGCCTGCTGTTCCTCGATGAAGCAGCGCGACTGGATGCTCGTTCTATCGCCACGCTGTTTGAATTGTGTGAGCGTTTGCAAATGCAGCTCATCATCGCAGCGCCGGAAAATATCAGCCCGGAGAAAGGCACCACCTATAAACTGGTGCGTAAAGTCTTCCAGAATACCGAACACGTTCACGTCGTCGGCCTGCGAGGATTTGCGCCGCAACTCCCTGAAACGCTTCCAGGAAGTGACGAAGCGCCTTCTCAGGCGAGTTAAAATTAAGGCGGCAGCAATGCCGCCTTTTCTTTTTCCGAAAACTCCGTTTCCGCACTAAAAAAGTGGCACATTACGGCGCGCTTTTCTTTAAACTTCTTTACATTAGGTTATGTAAAAACGTATCGGCGTTTATATACTGAAGATAAGCCTGATGAGTAACAGGCTTGCTCGTCATACTTTCGTGAGTATTGGCGTTGTACAGGCAAGTCGTAAAATAACAGCCTGGCTATTCAGAGTATGATAAAAACAGGGGGCAAGGGATGTTGCTTAATATGATGTGTGGTCGTCGGCTGTCGGCAATCAGTTTGTGCCTGGCCGTAACATTCGCTCCACTGTTCAATGCGCAGGCCGATGAGCCTGAAGTAATCCCTGGCGACAGCCCGGTGGCTGTCAGTGAACAGGGCGAGGCACTGCCGCAGGCGCAAGCCACGGCAATAATGGCGGGGATCCAGCCATTGCCTGAAGGTGCGGCAGAAAAAGCCCGCACGCAAATCGAATCTCAATTACCCGCAGGTTACAAGCCGGTTTATCTTAACCAGCTTCAACTGTTGTATGCCGCACGCGATATGCAACCCATGTGGGAAAACCGTGATGCTGTTAAAGCCTTCCAGCAACAGCTGGCAGAGGTGGCGATTGCCGGTTTCCAGCCGCAGTTTAATAAATGGGTAGAGTTACTGACCGATCCTGGTGTTAACGGGATGGCACGCGACGTAGTGCTCTCTGATGCGATGATGGGCTATCTCCATTTCATTGCAAATATTCCGGTCAAAGGCACTCGCTGGCTATATAGCAGTAAACCTTATGCACTTGCAACGCCGCCGCTCTCGGTGATTAACCAATGGCAGCTGGCGCTGGATAAAGGTCAATTGCCTACGTTTGTTGCAGGACTGGCACCGCAGCATCCGCAATATGCGGCGATGCATGAATCGTTACTGGCCTTACTCAGTGACACCAAACCGTGGCCCCAACTGACCGGCAAAGCAACGTTGCGCCCAGGGCAGTGGAGTAACGACGTACCGGCGTTGCGCGAAATATTGCAACGCACAGGCATGTTGGACGGGGGGCCGAAAATTACTCTACCTGGCGATGACACGCCAACTGACGCGGTAGTCAGCCCATCCGCTGTTACTGTTGAAACAGCAGAAACTAAGCCGATGGACAAGCAAACGACGTCTCGTAGTAAACCTGCGCCTGCCGTTCGTGCCGCCTACGATAATGAACTGGTGGAAGCCGTTAAACGTTTTCAGGCATGGCAAGGATTGGGGGCAGATGGTGCTATTGGCCCGGCAACACGTGACTGGTTAAACGTAACGCCCGCCCAGCGTGCTGGCGTGTTGGCTCTCAACATCCAGCGATTGCGCTTGCTGCCAACAGAGCTTTCTACCGGGATCATGGTTAACATTCCGGCCTATTCGCTGGTCTACTATCAGAACGGCAATCAGGTGCTGGATTCGCGAGTCATTGTCGGTCGCCCCGATCGCAAAACGCCGATGATGAGCAGTGCCCTTAACAACGTAGTGGTAAACCCGCCGTGGAACGTACCTCCAACTCTGGCACGCAAAGATATTCTGCCAAAAGTGCGCAACGATCCGGGATATCTCGAAAGCCATGGCTATACGGTGATGCGCGGCTGGAACAGCAGAGAAGCGATTGACCCATGGCAGGTTGACTGGTCTACAATCACGGCCTCGAATTTACCGTTCCGCTTCCAGCAGGCTCCAGGCCCACGGAACTCGCTGGGGCGCTATAAATTCAATATGCCGAGTTCAGAGGCCATTTATTTGCATGACACGCCGAACCACAATCTGTTCAAGCGTGATACACGCGCATTGAGCTCAGGCTGTGTACGAGTGAATAAAGCTTCCGATCTGGCGAATATGCTGTTGCAGGATGCAGGCTGGAATGACAAACGTATTTCTGATGCGCTGAAGCAGGGTGATACACGTTACGTCAATATTCGGCAGTCGATTCCGGTGAATCTCTACTACCTGACGGCCTTTGTTGGTGCAGATGGTCGTACCCAGTATCGTACAGATATTTACAATTATGATCTGCCTGCGCGATCCAGCTCGCAAATCGTATCGAAAGCGGAACAATTAATCAGGTAAATGAAGTAGTTCGGGGAAATCAGTTGTCGTAATAATTAGCATGATTGGGGGCGATTCTCTGCAGCCCCCGTCACTGCTGGGGTTGAGTCATCTTGACGTCTGCTTTACGGGCGGTTAAGGTGCCTCTTGTGCGCCAGAAGTGCATATAAACGATAACATTGACCTGTAGACTTGATTATCATGGACAAATTCGACGCTAATCGCCGCAAATTGCTGGCGCTTGGTGGCGTTGCACTCGGTGCCGCCATCCTGCCGACCCCTGCGTTTGCAACACTCTCTACCCCACGCCCGCGCATTTTGACACTCAATAATCTTCATACCGGAGAGTCAATCAAAGCGGAGTTTTTCGATGGCAGAGGCTATATTCAGGAAGAATTGGCAAAACTTAACCATTTTTTCCGCGATTACCGCGCGAACAAAATAAAGTCCATCGACCCAGGATTATTCGACCAGTTGTATCGCCTGCAAGGGTTGTTAGGCACGCGCAAACCGGTGCAACTCATTTCCGGTTATCGTTCTATTGATACCAACAATGAACTACGCGCCCGCAGCCGTGGAGTAGCGAAGAAAAGCTATCACACTAAAGGCCAGGCGATGGATTTCCATATTGAAGGTATCGCGTTAAGCAATATTCGCAAAGCCGCGTTATCTATGCGCGCAGGTGGTGTAGGATATTATCCACGTAGTAACTTTGTGCATATTGATACCGGGCCAGCACGGCACTGGTAGTAATTGCTTAACGAAACAGGGGCAGTATGAACTATCGTATTATTCCGGTCACCGCATTCTCCCAGAACTGTTCATTAATCTGGTGTGAACAAACCCGTCTGGCCGCACTGGTCGATCCTGGCGGCGATGCGGAAAAAATCAAACAGGAAGTTGATGACAGCGGCCTGACACTGATGCAGATCCTGCTGACGCATGGTCATCTGGACCACGTTGGCGCAGCGGCGGAACTGGCGCAACATTACGGCGTGCCGGTTTTTGGCCCGGAAAAAGAAGATGAGTTCTGGCTGCAAGGCTTGCCTGCGCAAAGTCGTATGTTTGGTCTGGAAGAGTGCCAGCCGCTGACGCCAGATCGTTGGCTGAACGAAGGCGATACCATCAGCATAGGGAATGTGACTTTACAGGTGTTACATTGCCCTGGGCATACGCCGGGTCATGTCGTGTTTTTTGATGATCGGGCAAAGCTGCTGATTTCTGGCGATGTTATTTTCAAAGGCGGAGTAGGGCGCAGTGACTTCCCGCGTGGCGATCATAATCAACTGATTTCTTCAATCAAAGATAAATTGCTGCCACTGGGGGATGACGTGACATTTATTCCGGGTCACGGACCATTATCCACACTTGGTTATGAACGCCTGCATAATCCCTTCCTGCAAGACGAAATGCCCGTCTGGTAAGGCACATAAAAAAGCCCGCTTTTAATGCGGGCCTGGATTTCTGGCAAAGTGCGCTTTGTTTATGCCGGATGCGGCACGAGCGCCTTATCCGGCCTACAAAATCGTGCAAATTCAAAATATTGCAGGGGACGCGTAGGCCTGATAAGCGTAGCGCATCAGGCAATGTTGCGTTTGTCATCAGTCTCAGCCCGCTTTTCAGCGGGCTTCATTGTTTTTAATGCTTACAGCACTGCCACAATCGCTTCGCACAGCGGAGCCATGTTATCTGGTGTCATCCCGGCCACATTTACGCGACCAGAAGCAACCGCATATACGCCAAACTCTTCGCGCAGACGCAGCACTTGTTCTTTTGTCAGGCCACTGAAGGAGAACATGCCGTTCTGTTTGATGATAAAGCTGAAGTCGCGGTTTGCGCCTTTTTCCTGCAGCGTATTGACGAACAACTGACGCATACGCTGAATACGCTGGCGCATATCAGTCAGCTCTTGTTCCCAAATCGCACGTAACGCATCGTTGCTCAGGATGGTGGCAACAACAGAAGCGCCGTGTGCTGGTGGGTTAGAGTAGTTAGCGCGAATCGCCGCTTTCATTTGGCTGAATGCGCGATCAACGGTTTCACTGTCGGCAGCAACCAGAGTACAAGCGCCAACACGCTCGTTGTACAGGCCAAAGTTTTTAGAGTAGGAACTGGCAACAATCAGCTCTTTATGCATAGCCGCGAAAGCGCGCAGTCCTTCAGCATCTTCTTCCAGACCACGGGCAAAACCCTGGTAAGCGAAGTCAAACAGCGGTAACCAGCCTTTCTCAACTGAGAGTTGTGCCAGTGTCTGCCATTGTTCCAGCGTAGGGTCGATACCGGTTGGGTTATGGCAGCAGCCATGGAACAGCACTACGTCGCCAGCCTGAGCTTCGTTCAGGCTGTTAATCAGTGCATCGAAGTCAAGGGTGTGGTTTTCTGCATCATAATAAGCGTATTCACGAACTTCCAGACCTGCAGAGTTAAAGACGCTCTTATGGTTCGGCCAGCTTGGGTTGCTCACCCACACTCGCTTAACGCTGGTATTTTTTGCCAGGAAATCGGCAGCTACGCGTAGTGCGCCAGTGCCCCCCGGAGTCTGTGCCGTGCGAGCACGTTTGTCATTGATCAGGGCGCTACCTTTACCAAACAGCAGTTCCTGAGTGCAGCGACCAAATTCAGGGATGCCGTCAATGCCGAGGTAATTTTTGGTGATTTCATTTTCGAGCAGATACTGTTCAGCCTTTTTCACGCTGGTCAATACCGGGGTTTTGCCCGTCTCATCTTTATAGACACCAATCCCGAGGTTAATTTTGCCGGGACGTTCATCGGCACGAAACAGATCGGCCAGGCCCAGAATCGGGTCGGCAGGAGCGGCGGTAATGTTCTCAAACATGACGAGGTTCCATTATGGTTACAGAAGGGAAGTCCGCTATCAGGGTAACGGGAGATTTACAAAATTCCAACTATTACTGATGAAAACGCAGGCTGTTTTTGCAAGACGTGAGATTGCTCTGGAAGGCATAAAAAAAACAGGACCAAAGTCCTGTTTTTTTGGCATTTAACAAAGAGGTGTGCTATTAGAACTGGTAAACGATACCCACAGCAACGGTGTCGTCAGAACCTACGCCCAGTTTGTTGTCAGAATCGATCTGGTTGATGATGTAGTCAACATAGGTGGACATGTTTTTGTTGAAGTAGTAGGTTGCGCCCACTTCAAAGTAGTTCACCAGATCAACATCACCGATACCTTCTACGTCTTTCGCTTTAGATTTGGTGTAAGCGATGGACGGACGCAGACCGAAATCGAACTGGTATTGCGCAACTAACAGAACGTCTTGCGTTTTGTTGGCGAAGCCGCTGGTGTTTGTAAATTTATTAGTGATCGGCGTAGCGTTACGGGTTTCACCGTAGTTCGCTGCCAGGTAGATGTTGTTCGCGTCGTACTTCAGACCAGTAGCCCACTGTTCAGCTTTTTTACCGTTGCCAAGAGGTTGAGCTTCTTGCAGGTTGGTACGGTCAGCTGCACCATAAGCACCAACGATACCAAAGCCTTCGTATTCGTAGCTGATAGAACCGCCAACACCGTCGCCGTTAGAACGGCGTGCAGTGTCACGCTCGTTTTTACCCAGGTACTGAACAGCGAAGTTCAGGCCATCAACCAGACCAAAGAAGTTGGAGTTACGATAGGTAGCAACGCCGCCAACACGACCAACGAAGAAGTCATCGCTGTATGCAGTATCACCACCAAATTCTGGCAGCATATCGGTGTAACCCAGTGCATCATAAACCACACCGTAGTTACGGCCGTAATCGAAAGAACCAACGTCAGCGTATTTAAGACCCGCGAATGCCAGACGCGTTTTGTTACCAGTTTGAGCGTCAGCGCCTTCAGAGTTGTTACCCTGGAAGTTATATTCCCACTGACCATAACCGGTCAGATCGGAATTGATTTGAGTTTCCCCTTTAAAACCAAGACGGGCATAGGTCATGTCGCCATTGCCACCGTAACTGTTTTCACCGTTACCCTTGGAAAAATAATGCAGACCAACAGCTTTACCGTACAGATCTACTTTGTTGCCATCTTTGTTATAGATTTCTGCAGCGTTTGCAGTACCTGCTACTAACAGAGCAGGGACGATCACTGCCAGAATATTGCGCTTCATCATTATTTATTACCCTCATGGTTTTTTTTATGACACCTGCCACTGCCGTCAATAAGTTCTGTCAATAAAAATTTACGGAACTATTGATGAGAGTTTGGTGTCTTTATGTGTCTGCAGGCATCTTTCCATTCAAACTAACGTTTCGCTACCGTGAAA
>NZ_SJWV01000469.1:0-882 GCF_004352695.1 Escherichia sp. KCJ4928 | reverse complement strand
ATTGACCAGCGGGTACAGGCGGTGATGTTATCCATGCGTCGTGACGGAGGAATGCTGAGTGGATGAGATTAAGACCCTTCACTGGTGTCCCCGGGAAGGGATGCAGGTGACGGAGAAACCGTCGGTGATGACGGTGAAGTTTGGCGACGGTTATCAGCAGCGTCGTCCGGCAGGACTGAATGCGCAACTGAAGACCTTTCAGGTGGTTTTTCGGGTGACAACGGATGCTGAGCGGGAGGCACTGTCCGCGTTTCTGTCATGGCATGGTGGTTACCGGGCTTTTTTGTGGAAGCCCCCGAAACATAACCGGACGGTCAGGGTGGTGTGCCGGGAGTGGAGTATTACGGATAACGCCCGGTACAGTGATTTCAGTTGCACGATAGAGCAGGTAGTTAGATGAGAATTATCCTATAAATCATTCTTTAGTGTTTAGTTGTTAATTATTTTTAATCTGTCTTGTCAGAAAGTGCGAAATCGATCTTGCATTTACATTTTGTTACGTAATATAAATTGAACTAAGAATTTGTATTAAAATATTTTAATTTTTGTTCATGACATCTGAATGCATGAATAGTTCAGTTTAAATAAGGATTAAATCATGAAAAAAATGACAGTGGCACTTTCTGCTGTAGCAGTTGCAGTGATGTTTGCTGCGGGGGCGCAGGCAGCAGAAGTTTATAATAAAGATGGTAATAAACTGGATCTTTACGGGCGTGCAACCGCTCTGCATTACTTCTCGGATGATAAAGGTAATGACGGAGATCAGACTTATGCTCGTCTCGGCTTTAAAGGCGAAACGCAGATTAATGATCAACTGACCGGATTTGGTCAGTGGGAATACCAGTTCTCTGGTAACAAAACGGAATCTGAAGGTTCCGCGGG
>NZ_SJWV01000468.1:0-886 GCF_004352695.1 Escherichia sp. KCJ4928 | reverse complement strand
AGTGAATATACCATGGAAGAAAAATATAACCGGAGTAGTGTATGGCCAATCTCTACGACTTGAAAAAGTTCGACTTAAACCTTCTTGTCATATTTGAGTGTATTTACCAGCATTTAAGCATTAGCAAAGCTGCTGAATCACTATATATCACCCCATCAGCCGTGAGCCAGTCGTTACAACGCTTACGTGCGCAATTTAATGACCCTTTATTCATTCGCTCAGGAAAAGGTATCGCGCCGACGACAACAGGGTTGAATCTGCATCACCATCTTGAGAAAAACCTCAAAGGCCTTGAACAAACAATTAATATAGTCAATAAGTCCGAACTAAAGAAAAACTTTATTATCTACGGCCCTCAGCTCATTTCTTGCTCTAATAATAGTATGCTGATCCGCTGCCTACGGCAAGATGCCTCTGTCGAGATTGAGTGCCATGATATCCTCATGTCAGCAGAGAATGCTGAAGAACTGTTGGTTCACCGCAAAGCCGATCTGGTGATCACCCAAATGCCAGTGATCAGCCGTTCCGTCATTTGCATGCCATTGCATACAATTCGCAATACTCTAATTTGTAGTAATAAGCATCCGCGAATTACTGACAATAGCACTTATGAACAAATTATGGCAGAAGAGTTCACCCAATTAATATCCAAATCAGCAGGAGTTGATGATATTCAAATGGAAATAGACGAGAAGTTTATGAATCGCAAAATTTCATTTCGTGGTTCCTCTTTGCTGACAATCATTAATAGCATTGCAGTTACAGATTTACTGGGAATAGTCCCCTATGAACTTTATAATTCCTACCGTGACTTTCTTAATTTAAAAGAGATAAAACTAGAACATCCGTTACCTTCAATAAAGCTTTACATTTCCTATAATAAATC
>NZ_SJWV01000467.1:0-904 GCF_004352695.1 Escherichia sp. KCJ4928 | reverse complement strand
TCACTGACTATTTCCGATATTCAGGCGTTGAAAAATCAAAAAACTGGAAAAATAATTTTAAATATCATCAAAATTAACACCTGGCGCAGATAGTTGATTAATTTCATTTTGATATTTCGCCTGGCGATTTTGAAGTCTTTTTTCAACGTTATCTTCGAGATCCTTAAAGTCTTTGTGTTTATTTTCAGGATGGTCAACGTCAACTTTGTTAGCGAATAAATTAGAAATTATTTCTTTTACATTGTCGCGTCTAAATTTTGCATCGTCCACTTGAAAATTATATCTTATTGCTCGACCTAAACGTTTAAAAACTTCGTTAGGTTCTCTCAGTCTTTCCCCGTTGAGCTCGTTTACAACCTGATGATCGGAACCTGTTGCAAATGATTCTGCCATGATAGCTTTACTGCTTTCAAACCACGCTGAAGCATTCCTGGCTTTTTCACTACAATATTGGGTGAGACTATCACCATTAATACGAATTCCTCTTTGAATGTGGTAGTCGTCCTGATCGTAGTAACCGAGAGATAAGTAATCATTTCCGTTTTTATTTTTAATTACAATAGCGAGAGAGTCGCCTTTTTTATCTTTACCGTACCAGGTAAATAAGTCCGTTGGTTCGCTATTCCCGCTCTCATCAAATTCCGTTACCGTATGTCTGAGTTTGTGTGATATCTTATCGAAGATAAAACCAGGATCTCCATCATATATTTCTTTTAATGCGCTGAAGATCATTTCCTTGTTATTGATATCATGAGTCTTCTCAACTATGTTGTCATTAATGATAGTACGGACGAGTTCTTTGTCTTTATAGTTCGCAGGTAATTCTATTGGTTCTTGGTTGTCGATACCAATAGTAATATGGTCTGTATCATTGGAGCCAATATCAATATAAGTAACTGAGGAA
>NZ_SJWV01000466.1:0-904 GCF_004352695.1 Escherichia sp. KCJ4928 | reverse complement strand
CTATTACTTCCGTATATATCAGGTGATACTCAATCACCATTAACCGTGTCACAGAGTGGAGAAAGAAATGGCTCGTCTGGCAGCATTTGATATGGATGGCACTTTATTGATGCCTGACCATCATTTAGGTGAGAAAACCCTCTCTACTTTGGCGCGACTGCGTGAACGCGACATTACCCTCACTTTTGCCACGGGGCGTCATGCGCTGGAGATGCAGCATATTCTCGGGGCGCTATCGCTGGATGCATATTTGATTACCGGCAACGGAACGCGCGTGCATTCTCTGGAAGGTGAACTTTTACATTGTGATGATTTACCTGCGGATGTCGCGGAGCTGGTGCTGTATCAGCAATGGGATACCCGAGCCAGCATGCATATCTTCAATGACGACGGTTGGTTTACCGGGAAAGAGATCCCTGCGTTGTTGCAGGCATTTGTCTATAGCGGTTTTCGTTATCAGATAATTGATGTCAAAAAAATGCCACTCGGCAGCGTCACCAAGATCTGCTTCTGTGGCGATCACGACGATCTTACACGCTTGCAGATCCAGCTATACGAAGCATTAGGCGAGCGTGCACATTTGTGTTTTTCCGCCACGGATTGCCTCGAAGTGCTGCCGGTGGGCTGCAATAAAGGCGCTGCATTGACGGTGCTGACCCAACATTTAGGTTTATCGTTGCGCGATTGCATGGCCTTTGGTGATGCGATGAACGATCGCGAAATGTTAGGCAGCGTCGGTAGCGGCTTTATTATGGGCAATGCGATGCCGCAACTGCGCGCGGAGCTCCCGCATTTACCGGTGATTGGACATTGCCGAAATCAGGCTGTCTCTCACTATTTGACGCACTGGCTGGACTATCCACATCTACCTTATTCCCCCGAATAACGAGATCCCTTCCAGCAC
>NZ_SJWV01000465.1:0-904 GCF_004352695.1 Escherichia sp. KCJ4928 | reverse complement strand
CAGTGACCACATCCGCGCAGGACAATATTACCTGGGACAAAAATAATCGTCTGTCGCAGGGCGTCACACAGAGTACGGGCAGCACGCTTGCCGGTAACGGTGATGTCACGCTGACCGCCGGACGGGACATGACGTCACAGGCGGCATCGCTGTCAGCTCAGAAAGGCCTGGCCCTGATGGCGGGTCATGACGTGACGCTGACCGGTGCACAGAATACCAGCTCGCTGGATGAATACCATAAAGTGACCGGCAGCAGCGGGATGTTATCGAAAACCACCACAACCACGCATGATGTCACTGACCGCCGGACCATGACGGGCAGTGAACTGAACGGGGATACGGTCAGTATCAGCGCCGGACATAATCTGAACGCCACGGGCAGCAGTGTGGCCGGGGATAACCGTGTCTCCCTGGCTGCCGGAAATAACCTGAATATCGGTACGCTGACAGAAAGCAACCGTGAAACACACCTGAAACAGGAGAAAAAATCCGGGCTGATGAGCTCCGGAGGTGTGGGATTCAGCATGGGCAGCCAGAGTCTGAAAGTCACGGACACCGCAACAGACACCACACAGAAAGGCAGCACGGTGGGGAGTGTTCACGGTGATGTTTCCCTTCAGGCAGGTAACCGGTTGACCGTCAACAGCTCTGACCTGATTGCCGGCAGGGACATGGCACTCAGTGGTAAGGAAGTCAGCATTACCGCCGCCACAGACCAGCATGTACAGACACATACGGTGGAGCAGAAAACCTCCGGTCTGACGCTTGCCCTGTCCGGCACAGCGGGCAGCGCCCTGAATACGACGGTGGAGACCGTACAGGCGGCGAAATCTGCCGGAAACAGCCGGCTTGAAGCCCTGCAGGGGGTGAAGGCCGCGCTCTCGGGGGCTCAGGCCGTGCAGGC
>NZ_SJWV01000464.1:0-906 GCF_004352695.1 Escherichia sp. KCJ4928 | reverse complement strand
AAAGAAATCTGCCGTAAAGACAGATTTCTTTAAAATATAATTAGAGATTTGCGACGTTATGATAAACTTTTTGTACATCGTCGTCATCTTCAAGGGCATCAACAAGCCCTTCAAAGATTTCTAAATCTTCTGGGGAAAGCTCAACTTCAGATTGAGCAATCATTTCTAATTCTGTTGTTGAGAACTCAGTGATTCCAGCTGCTTTTAGAGCCGCGATTCCTTTATGAAGGTCAGTAGGTTCGGTATAAATAACAATGTTACCTTCTTCTTCAGTCACATCACGAACATCAACTTCAGCTTCAAGTAAAATTTCAAAAATATGGTCAGGGTCTGATCCTTTAAATACAATCACACCCGTATTGTCAAACATATAGCTGACAGAACCTGCCGCTCCGATATTGCCGCCTTTTTTATTGAAAATTGTGCGAACGTTAGCAATCGTACGGTTAACATTTGAAGTCAATGTCTCGGCGATAATCATTGAGCCATTAGGACCAAAGCCTTCATAACGTCCCTGCACGAACGTTTCATCTCCGCCGCCTTTGGCTTTATCAATTGCTTTATCAATAACGTGCTTTGGAACTTGTGCCTGCTTTGCACGTTCAATAACGAATTTTAAAGATGTGTTTAATTCTGGATCGGGTTCACCTTGTTTAGCAGCAGCATAGATTTCTACACCGAATTTTGCATAAATTTTAGACGTTGCACCGTCTTTAGCCGTTTTTTTAGCAACAATATTGGCCCATTTACGTCCCACTGGAATGATCTCCTCGAAAATTTATTTACATTACTGGTAAATCGTTAACATGTGTTAATTCGGCATATTATATCATAACAGGAAAAATCTCGTCTATTAGAAATAAAAATATTCTAAAGCCATAATCTTATATTTAATTTTATAAAAAC
>NZ_SJWV01000463.1:0-911 GCF_004352695.1 Escherichia sp. KCJ4928 | reverse complement strand
TGTGCGGTGCTTCAAATGGATAGTCTAAATCATCCATCATTTTTATTAATTTATTTATTTGGGTTTTAGTCATCATTTTGTGTGGTCCATAATATTTTTCATGGGAGGATAAATTGAGCCAGATGGAATGGCCCAGGGAGTGATTTTGCTTTCACCTACTAATATTCCCTTAGCTATTCGTGATTGCATGTTAGTAAAAACTTTATGATATGGTTCGTTTTCGATTAATACTAAATTTTCGAAATCATTAGTACCACCATCATCTAGAGATAGTTTATGGTGAACATTATAATTTAGAGGAACATTGCCCTTTCTCATTCTTAAAAGGTCTTCGGCGTTGAATCTTCCAGATGCTTCGGAGGTTTTTGCAAGTTTGATAAGAAAATTTTTTCTTACAGTTTTATTAAACTCCTTTCGTAAGTTAGCTAAGTCTTTTGAAGGTCTCTTAATGTATATTATTTCTATTATGTCTATACCATCAAGAAGTTTTTGTTGACCTCTAAGTTTGCCTAAGTAACTATTTATTTCTGTATATGTATCAACATTAGAACGCTTTGTTAAAAGAATAGATGCTGTTGCTATCGCTATGCCCGCTGTTTTTTCATTTAGTATTTGATCATAGCCTTTTATTGCATCTCCACCCAGTTTTTCCGCAGTATCTCTGAATCCTTCAATGTTCCCATTGTATACGCCACCAGCAGCAAGTAGCCTGCCAATAGCTTTGCTGTTTAACGTTTTGAAACGATTATTTGCTTGGTTTTTTGAATTTGGTAAAAACAAACGGTTATAATTTTCAGGGAGTGCCAAATAGCTGAACTCGGTATTTGCGATAAGATGTTGACAGAGGATAAATTCATAACTAATAGTTATTGTTTCTGTATCCAGTTGGTTTTCAATGATCTGGTGATGAA
>NZ_SJWV01000462.1:0-917 GCF_004352695.1 Escherichia sp. KCJ4928 | reverse complement strand
CTGCCGATGAATCCATTGTGCATCAGGCAAGGGAAAAGAAAATTAGCCCAAATTATGTTTCATAGTGAAACATATGCTTTAATGAATGTTCCATATTGAAACTTTTACGTGTATTAATACTTAAAATTGCGAGCCGGAACACCTTTTGTCATAAGGGATGCGGGATATGAGTGGCGCTTTTAACAACGATGGTCGGGGCATATCTCCCTTAATTGCAACCTCCTGGGAGCGATGCAATAAGCTGATGAAACGGGAGACATGGAACGTACCACATCAGGCCCAGGGCGTGACATTTGCTTCTATTTATCGGCGTAAGAAAGCGATGCTGACGCTCGGGCAGGCTGCGCTGGAAGATGCCTGGGAATATATGGCACCGCGAGAGTGTGCGCTGTTTATCCTCGATGAAACCGCCTGCATTCTCAGCCGTAATGGCGATCCGCAAACCTTGCAGCAGCTAAGTGCACTGGGATTCAATGACGGCACGTATTGCGCCGAGGGAATTATTGGTACTTGTGCGCTATCGTTAGCGGCTATCTCTGGTCAGGCCGTGAAAACGATGGCCGATCAACATTTCAAACAGGCACTCTGGAACTGGGCCTTTTGTGCAACGCCGTTGTTTGACAGCAAGGGCCGATTGACGGGAACAATAGCGCTGGCGTGTCCGGTTGAGCAAACTACCGCAGCTGATTTGCCGTTGACGTTGGCAATCGCCCGCGAGGTCGGAAATTTACTGCTGACGGACAGTTTGCTCGCTGAAACTAACCGTCATTTAAATCAACTTAATGCCCTGTTAGAAAGTATGGATGATGGCGTGATTAGCTGGGACGAGCAGGGTAATTTGCAATTTATCAATGCCCAGGCGGCGCGGGTCTTGCGCCTTGACGCGACGGCAAGTCAGGGACGGGCAATCACTGAAC
>NZ_SJWV01000461.1:0-918 GCF_004352695.1 Escherichia sp. KCJ4928 | reverse complement strand
ATATATAAACGAATGTAAGCGATTGTTGATGTCGAAATGGTTGTTTTCTATTCGGTTATTGTTAAATGCGAAGCCATTTTGTTAATTTACCTTATATTATAAGAAAATTATTCATTACTTTAATTTAGTTTAAATATAACTGGTATCCCTTAAGGTTATTAACTTGAATTATGACGCACTGATACTATTCATCAAATAATAACAAAATAGCCATTGCATCGGGTTGGACAATTTACAAAAGAAAGATAACCCATATTGTATAATGCGTTTAAATATGCCGTCTTATATAAAATGATGGTTAGATGAATATGCGGATTATCTTTCTACGCAAGGAGTATTTATCTCTACTCCCGTCAATGATTGCATCTCTTTTCTCTGCTAACGGTTTCGCGGCGGCCATTGATTTATGCCAGGGATATGATATCAAAGCGAGTTGTCACGCCAGCAGGCAAAGCCTTTCAGGCATTACGCAGGACTGGAGTGTCGCCGATGGGCAATGGCTGGTTTTTTCGGATATGACCAATAACGCCAGCGGAGGAGCCGTATTTTTGCAACAAGGAGCGGAATTTTCACTATTACCAGAAAATGAAACTGGAATGACTCTGTTTGCCAATAACACCGTTACAGGAGAATATAATAACGGCGGGGCCATATTTGCTAAAGAAAACTCAACGCTGAATCTTACTGATGTTATTTTTTCCGGTAACGTCGCAGGCGGCTATGGTGGCGCAATCTATTCTTCTGGTACTAATGATACTGGTGCCGTCGATTTACGTGTCACTAACGCCATGTTTCGCAATAATATCGCTAATGATGGCAAAGGTGGCGCAATTTATACCATTAATAATGACGTCTATTTAAGTGATGTTATTTTTGATAACAACCAGGCATATACATCAACAAGTTACAGTGATGGCG
>NZ_SJWV01000460.1:0-929 GCF_004352695.1 Escherichia sp. KCJ4928 | reverse complement strand
ACAGTGAAGAGAATAAACCCACTGATAAAAACTAAAATAAATAATAAGTTTTTTTTATAATCAATCACGATTAACCTCACGGTAAGACAGGGTTAAACAGCCAGCCACTTCATGTTGGTTATAGTTTTTATTGCATGCCATAACAATCATCCCCGGTGAGGATTTTGCAAGAGGGAAGTATAACCACGGATATTTTTTACAGTTAATCCCCGAATCCAGTATCCGTGTTTTATATTTATCGAACTCTTTCAACCCATCAATTGTATCTTCTGTTACATTAAAATGGCAGCCATTAATTTCCGCAACAGTCTTGTAATCCTTGAAAAATGGCTTCGGTTGATTATTATTCCATAGCCAATATGCAGAATATGCGCCTATGACAAATGCGCTCAACATAATTAGATGACTTTTTATATGTTTGAGGATTTTGTTATTGAAATTCTTTGCGCCACCAATGCTCTCTTTGTATCCCGCATTAACTTTTATGGCAGGTGGGGCATTGTGTGTATGTGCGTCTGTTGACGAGTTTATTACATGATTTTGTATGTTAATGTCATTATGGATCTTGAATCCTCTTCTCGGCACGGTTGCAATTAGCGAGTGGGTAGTATCACCAACAGCGCGAAATCCGCGTCTGATAATGGATATGTTCTGATATAACGTGTTAGTAGGCACACGCATACCTTCTTCTTCCCAGACTCTGGTGAAAAAATCTTGTTGTGCAACCACATCAGGAAAAGCTTCAAGTAGAAGTGATAAACATCGACTGGCTGGCGTTGTCAGAACGACGTTAAGATCGGCGTTATGTACCGATATTAATTTTCGGTGCTCAGGCCAGAACTCGATATTATCGTTAATAATCCAGTACATACGTCAATAAACACTAAATCAATCGAAATGGAGATCACATAGTTTGCTAAGTATATTGG
>NZ_SJWV01000045.1:0-26933 GCF_004352695.1 Escherichia sp. KCJ4928 | reverse complement strand
ATTGAATAGTCATAGCCAGCGATATACGCTATGCGAAAATGCAGATGGCAATGAGATCCACTGCTTTCATCTCCATTAACATCCCATTACGCTTTTATTAAGGAGCATTAGCATGTTCTCACCGCAGTCACGCTTGCGTCATGCAGTTGCAGATACGTTCGCGATGGTTGTTTACTGTTCTGTCGTGAACATGTGTATTGAAGTTTTCCTCTCCGGAATGAGCTTCGAACAGTCTTTTTATTCCAGATTGGTAGCGATTCCGGTGAACATCTTAATTGCATGGCCATACGGTATGTACCGCGATCTGTTTATGCGCGCGGCACGCAAAGTTAGCCCGTCGGGCTGGATAAAAAATCTGGCTGATATCCTGGCTTATGTGACGTTCCAGTCACCGGTGTATGTGGCGATCTTGTTAGTGGTGGGCGCAGACTGGCATCAGATTATGGCGGCGGTCAGTTCAAACATCGTTGTTTCGATGTTGATGGGGGCGGTTTATGGCTACTTCCTCGATTATTGCCGCCGACTGTTTAAAGTCAGCCGTTACCAGCAGGTAAAAGCCTGACTCTTCTTTTCGCGACTGGCATCGCCAGTCGCGTCTTTAACTGGCTTCGCCAAATAAACCATTCAAATAACGTTCAAGCGCAACACGCGAACTGAAGCCATGCGGGATACCGTAATGCTCGTGTCGCTCGCCTGCTAAATAGAGCGGAAATTGCTGGTAATGATCGCAAGTTTTAATATCGGAAGCGGGTTCAGCCAGTGTTGAACTGCGTTCTTTTAATGTTGGATGAATTACCAGAGCGGTACGTCCCATTCGCGCTTCGCGATTAACATAGACATAATTTTCCCCACGGCGGTAACCATACGCTTTCTGGGTTACCACATCGACAGTAAAACCGACTTTTTCAAGTACGCGCGCCACCTCGTCTGGTCGTAAATACATATTTGATCCTCGTTATTATCAACCGCGGGCCTACCTTACCTGATTGCGCATTCACAACGCTTTCAGAAAAGTCCATAAAGCCGCGATGAACCTCAGTTAAGAAAATTATGGTCTACACTGAAAATTACATCGAATTCTAATGGGGGATCATATGTTTAACCGACCGAACCGCAACGACGTTGATGATGGCGTGCAGGATATCCAGAATGATGTCAATCAATTAGCTGACAGCCTCGAATCTGTATTAAAGTCCTGGGGCAGCGACGCCAAAGGGGAAGCTGAAGCCGCACGCAGTAAAGCTCAGGCATTGCTGAAAGAAACCAGGGCGCGAATGCATGGTCGTACTCGCGTCCAGCAAGCCGCACGCGATGCCGTTGGCTGCGCGGATTCTTTTGTTCGTGAAAGACCCTGGTGTAGCGTGGGTACAGCAGCTGCGGTAGGTATTTTTATCGGCGCACTGTTAAGCATGCGCAAATCGTAGTGCAAAAATGATAATAAATACGCGTCTTTGACCCCGAAGCCTGTCTTCGGGGTTTCTTTTTGCCTGGTGAATCACAAAAATCCCCCTACCCCGTCACGCTCATATCTAGGGTAATTTCGACCACTATTTGCTATATATTGTGTGGTTGAATCTTTTTTCAACTACATCTAGTATCTCTGTATCAACAGAGAGACAACCCGACGCGTATCATCGCGCCGTATCTTCATTTTAAACGGAAATACGAATCATGCGCATTACTATTTACACTCGTAACGATTGCGTTCAGTGCCACGCCACCAAACGGGCGATGGAAAACCGGGGCTTTGATTTTGAAATGATTAATGTCGATCGCGTTCCTGAAGCAGCGGAAGCGCTGCGTGCTCAGGGCTTTCGTCAGTTGCCGGTAGTGATTGCTGGCGATCTTAGCTGGTCTGGTTTCCGCCCGGACATGATCAATCGTCTGCATCCAGCGCCACACGCGGCCAGTGCATGAGCCAGCTCGTCTACTTTTCCAGTAGCTCCGAAAATACGCAGCGTTTTATCGAACGTTTAGGACTGCCCGCGGTGCGCATCCCGCTCAATGAGCGGGAACGGATTCAGGTAGACGAGCCTTACATCCTGATCGTGCCCTCTTACGGCGGCGGCGGTACGGCTGGCGCGGTGCCACGACAGGTAATTCGCTTTTTAAACGACGAGCACAACCGGGCGTTGCTTCGCGGCGTTATTGCTTCGGGTAATCGCAACTTTGGTGAGGCGTATGGCCGTGCCGGAGATGTGATTGCTCAGAAATGCGGCGTGCCGTGGCTGTACCGTTTTGAACTCATGGGTACGCAAAGCGATATCGAAAACGTTCGTAAAGGAGTAACCGAATTTTGGCAACGACAACCGCAGAATGCCTGACGCAGGAAACGATGGATTACCACGCGCTGAATGCGATGCTTAACCTCTACGATAGCGCAGGTCGCATTCAGTTCGATAAAGACCGCCAGGCCGTTGACGCCTTTATTGCGACGCATGTGCGTCCGAACAGTGTGACCTTCAGTAGCCAGCAGCAGCGCCTGAACTGGCTGGTCAACGAAGGTTACTATGATGAAAGCGTTCTTAATCGCTACTCTCGCGACTTTGTCATTACGCTGTTTGCCCACGCACACACCAGCGGTTTTCGTTTCCAGACATTCCTCGGGGCATGGAAGTTTTACACCAGCTATACGTTGAAGACATTCGACGGTAAGCGTTATCTGGAAGATTTTGCCGATCGAGTCACGATGGTGGCGCTAACGCTGGCACAAGGCGATGAAACACTGGCGTTGCAACTGACCGATGAGATGCTGTCAGGACGCTTTCAGCCTGCAACACCGACATTCCTCAACTGTGGTAAGCAGCAGCGCGGCGAACTGGTTTCCTGTTTTTTGCTGCGTATTGAAGACAATATGGAGTCGATTGGCCGGGCGGTAAATTCCGCACTGCAACTGTCGAAACGCGGCGGCGGCGTGGCATTTTTGCTGTCGAATCTGCGGGAAGCGGGCGCGCCAATTAAACGTATTGAAAATCAATCTTCTGGCGTGATTCCGGTTATGAAAATGCTGGAAGACGCATTTTCCTATGCCAACCAGCTCGGCGCTCGTCAGGGGGCTGGTGCAGTCTATTTACATGCCCATCATCCCGATATTCTGCGTTTTCTCGATACGAAACGGGAAAATGCCGACGAGAAAATCCGCATTAAAACACTGTCGCTGGGCGTGGTGATCCCGGATATCACTTTCCATCTGGCAAAAGAGAATGCGCAGATGGCGCTGTTTTCGCCTTATGACGTAGAGCGAGTTTATGGCAAGCCGTTTGCCGATGTGGCCATCAGCCAACACTATGACGAACTGGTTGCCGATGAACGCATTCGCAAAAAATACCTCAACGCCCGTGATTTCTTCCAGCGACTGGCAGAAATCCAGTTTGAGTCCGGCTATCCCTACATCATGTATGAAGACACGGTAAACCGTGCTAACCCTATCGCCGGGCGCATAAATATGAGTAATCTATGCTCAGAAATTTTGCAGGTTAACAGCGCCTCAGAGTATGACGAGAATCTCGACTATGCCCGTACAGGCCATGATATTTCCTGCAATTTAGGTTCGTTGAATATTGCCCACACCATGGATTCCCCCAACTTTGCCCGCACGGTAGAGACTGCCGTACGCGGTTTAACGGCGGTGTCAGATATGAGTCATATCCGCAGCGTGCCGTCCATCGAAGCCGGAAATGCCGCCTCACACGCCATCGGGCTGGGGCAGATGAATTTACACGGTTATCTGGCGCGAGAAGGCATCGCTTATGGTTCGCCGGAAGCACTGGATTTCACCAATCTCTATTTCTATACCATCACCTGGCACGCACTGCGTACCTCGATGTTGCTGGCACGCGAACGCGGTGAAACCTTCGCCGGGTTCAAACAGTCACGCTATGCCAGTAGTGAATATTTCAGCCAATATCTGCAAGGGAACTGGCAGCCGAAAACGACGAAAGTTGGCGAACTGTTTGCCCGTAGCGGTATTACGTTACCTACCCGTGAGATGTGGGCGCAACTGCGCGACGACGTGATGCGCTACGGCATTTATAACCAGAATCTTCAGGCGGTGCCGCCAACCGGTTCTATCTCTTATATCAACCATGCTACGTCGAGTATTCATCCGATTGTGGCGAAAGTAGAGATACGCAAAGAGGGCAAAACAGGACGCGTTTACTACCCTGCCCCGTTTATGACTAACGAGAATCTGGCGCTGTATCAGGATGCTTACGAAATCGGCGCAGAAAAGATCATCGACACCTACGCGGAAGCGACTCGCCATGTCGATCAGGGTTTGTCGCTGACGCTGTTTTTCCCCGATACCGCCACCACTCGCGATATCAACAAAGCGCAGATTTACGCCTGGCGCAAAGGTATCAAAACGCTCTATTACATTCGCCTGCGTCAGATGGCGCTGGAAGGCACTGAAATTGAAGGCTGCGTCTCCTGTGCACTTTAAGGAATATCTATGAAACTCTCACGTATCAGCGCCATCAACTGGAACAAGATATCTGACGATAAAGATCTGGAGGTGTGGAATCGCCTGACCAGCAATTTCTGGCTACCAGAAAAGGTGCCGCTGTCGAACGATATTCCTGCCTGGCAGACATTAAGTGTCGTAGAACAACAACTGACGATGCGCGTTTTTACTGGCCTGACGCTGCTCGACACGCTGCAAAATGTTATCGGCGCGCCTTCGCTGATGCCCGATGCACTCACGCCTCATGAAGAAGCGGTATTATCGAATATCAGCTTTATGGAAGCGGTTCATGCCCGCTCTTACAGTTCGATTTTCTCGACGCTGTGTCAGACCAAAGATGTCGATGCCGCCTACGCCTGGAGTGAAGAAAACGCACCGTTGCAGCGAAAAGCTCAGATTATTCAGCAACATTATCGCGGTGATGATCCGCTGAAAAAGAAAATCGCCAGTGTGTTTCTTGAATCTTTTTTGTTCTATTCCGGTTTCTGGCTGCCGATGTATTTTTCCAGCCGCGGAAAGCTGACCAATACCGCAGATCTGATCCGTCTGATTATCCGCGATGAAGCAGTCCACGGTTACTACATAGGCTATAAATATCAGAAAAACATGGAAAAGATATCTCTGGGACAACGTGAAGAGTTGAAGAGTTTCGCCTTCGATTTGTTGCTGGAACTCTACGACAACGAGTTGCAATACACCGATGAGCTGTACGCCGAAACCCCGTGGGCTGACGATGTGAAAGCGTTTCTCTGTTACAACGCCAATAAGGCTTTGATGAATCTGGGCTACGAACCGTTATTTCCCGCAGAAATGGCGGAAGTGAATCCGGCAATCCTCGCCGCGCTTTCGCCGAATGCCGATGAAAATCACGATTTCTTTTCCGGTTCAGGCTCCTCTTATGTGATGGGGAAAGCGGTTGAAACAGAAGATGAAGACTGGAATTTCTGAGGGTGTTATTTTCAAAAATATCACTACCCGCAGCAGGGAAATAATTCCCGCCAAATAGCTTTTTATCACGCAAATATTCTGTAGTGATCTACACTGATACTCTGTTGCATTATTCGCCTGAAACTACAATATTCAGGCGTTTTTTCGCTATCTATGACAAAAAATATCAACTTTTCTCGATTTGCTCTCAGCCCTTATATCACGGGAAATTCCGGCGATTTGCTCGCATCAATATTCATGCCACATTTGCCCTCAGGGGTTGCCTCAGATTCTCAATATGTTAGGGTAGAGAAAAGTGACTATTTCCATTGGGTAATATATCGACATAAACAAATAAAGGAATCTTTCTATTGCATGGCAATTAAATTAGAAATTAAAAATCTTTATAAAATATTTGGCGAGCATCCACAGCGAGCGTTCAAATATATCGAACAAGGACTTTCGAAAGAACAAATTCTGGAAAAAACTGGGCTATCGCTTGGCGTAAAAGACGCCAGTCTGGCCATTGAAGAAGGCGAGATATTTGTCATCATGGGATTATCCGGCTCGGGTAAATCCACAATGGTACGCCTTCTCAATCGCCTGATTGAACCCACCCGCGGGCAAGTGCTGATTGATGGTGTGGATATTGCCAAAATATCCGATGCCGAACTCCGTGAGGTGCGCAGAAAAAAGATTGCGATGGTCTTCCAGTCCTTTGCCTTAATGCCGCATATGACCGTGCTGGACAATACTGCGTTCGGTATGGAATTGGCCGGAATTAATGCCGAAGAACGCCGGGAAAAAGCCCTTGATGCACTGCGTCAGGTCGGGCTGGAAAATTATGCCCACAGCTACCCGGATGAACTCTCTGGCGGGATGCGTCAACGTGTGGGATTAGCCCGCGCGTTAGCGATTAATCCGGATATATTATTAATGGACGAAGCCTTCTCGGCGCTCGATCCATTAATTCGCACCGAGATGCAGGATGAGCTGGTAAAATTACAGGCGAAACATCAGCGCACCATTGTCTTTATTTCCCACGATCTCGATGAAGCTATGCGTATTGGCGACCGAATTGCCATTATGCAAAATGGTGAAGTGGTACAGGTCGGCACACCGGATGAAATTCTCAATAATCCGGCGAATGATTATGTCCGTACCTTCTTCCGTGGCGTTGATATTAGTCAGGTATTCAGTGCGAAAGATATTGCCCGCCGGACACCGAATGGCTTAATTCGTAAAACCCCTGGCTTCGGCCCACGTTCGGCACTGAAATTATTGCAGGATGAAGATCGCGAATATGGCTACGTTATCGAACGCGGTAATAAGTTTGTCGGCGCAGTTTCCATCGATTCGCTTAAAACCGCGTTAACGCAGCAGCAAGGTCTTGATGCGGCGCTGATTGATGCGCCGTTAGCAGTCGATGCACAAACGCCTCTTAGCGAGTTGCTCTCTCATGTCGGACAGGCACCCTGTGCGGTGCCCGTGGTCGACGAGGACCAACAGTATGTCGGCATCATTTCGAAAGGAATGCTGCTGCGCGCTTTAGATCGTGAGGGGGTAAATAATGGCTGATCAAAATAATCCGTGGGATACCACGCCAGCGGCGGACAGTGCCGTGCAATCCGCAGACGCCTGGGGTACACCGGCGACTGCACCGACTGACGGCGGTGGTGCTGACTGGCTGACCAGTACGCCTGCGCCAAACGTCGAGCATTTTAATATTCTCGATCCGTTCCATAAAACGCTGATCCCGCTCGACAGTTGGGTCACTGAAGGGATCGACTGGGTTGTTACCCATTTCCGTCCCGTCTTCCAGGGCGTGCGCGTTCCGGTTGATTACATTCTCAACGGTTTCCAGCAATTGCTGCTGGGTATGCCCGCACCGGTGGCGATTATCGTTTTCGCTCTCATCGCCTGGCAGATTTCCGGGGTCGGAATGGGCATGGCGACGCTGGTTTCGCTGATTGCCATCGGCGCAATCGGTGCCTGGTCGCAGGCCATGGTTACCCTGGCGCTGGTGTTAACCGCCCTGCTGTTCTGTATCGTCATTGGTTTGCCGCTGGGGATCTGGCTGGCGAGAAGTCCGCGAGCGGCGAAAATTATTCGTCCACTGCTTGATGCCATGCAGACCACGCCAGCGTTTGTTTATCTGGTGCCAATCGTCATGCTATTTGGTATCGGTAACGTGCCGGGCGTGGTGGTGACGATCATCTTTGCTCTGCCGCCGATTATCCGTCTGACCATTCTGGGGATTAACCAGGTTCCGGCGGATCTGATTGAAGCCTCGCGCTCATTCGGTGCCAGCCCGCGCCAGATGCTGTTCAAAGTTCAGTTACCGCTGGCGATGCCGACCATTATGGCGGGCGTTAACCAGACGCTGATGCTGGCCCTTTCTATGGTGGTCATTGCCTCGATGATTGCCGTCGGCGGGCTGGGTCAGATGGTACTTCGCGGTATCGGTCGTCTGGATATGGGGCTTGCCACCGTTGGCGGCGTCGGGATTGTGATCCTCGCCATTATCCTCGATCGCCTGACGCAGGCCGTTGGGCGCGACTCACGCAGTCGCGGCAACCGTCGCTGGTACACCACTGGCCCTGTTGGTCTGCTGACCCGCCCATTCATTAAGTAACTCTGCACTTGCCCGGTGACGCCGGGCATTATCACCCTGCCAAAAAAAGGAATAACAATGCGACATAGCGTACTTTTTGCGACAGCGTTTGCCACGCTTATCTCTACACAAACTTTTGCTGCCGATCTGCCGGGCAAAGGTATTACTGTAAATCCAGTTCAAAGCACCATCACCGAAGAAACCTTCCAGACGCTGCTGGTCAGCCGTGCGCTGGAGAAATTAGGCTATACCGTCAACAAACCCAGCGAAGTAGATTACAACGTTGGCTACACCTCGCTTGCTTCCGGCGATGCAACCTTCACCGCCGTGAACTGGACGCCACTGCATGACAACATGTACGAAGCTGCCGGTGGCGATAAGAAATTTTATCGTGAAGGGGTATTTGTTAACGGCGCGGCACAGGGTTACCTGATCGATAAGAAAACCGCCGACCAGTATAAAATCACTAACATCGCACAACTGAAAGATCCGAAGATCGCCAAACTGTTCGATACCAACGGCGACGGTAAAGCGGATTTAACCGGTTGTAACCCTGGCTGGGGCTGCGAAGGTGCGATCAACCACCAGCTTGCCGCGTATGAACTGACCAACACCGTGACGCATAATCAGGGGAACTACGCAGCGATGATGGCCGACACCATCAGTCGCTACAAAGAGGGCAAACCGGTGTTTTATTACACCTGGACGCCGTACTGGGTGAGTAATGAGCTGAAGCCAGGGAAAGATGTGGTCTGGTTGCAGGTGCCGTTCTCCGCACTGCCGGGCGATAAAAATGCCGATACCAAACTGCCGAATGGCGCGAATTACGGCTTCCCGGTCAGCACCATGCATATCGTTGCCAACAAAGCCTGGACCGAGAAAAATCCGGCGGCAGCCAAACTGTTTGCCATTATGCAGTTGCCAGTGGCCGATATTAACGCCCAGAACGCCATTATGCATGACGGCAAAGCCTCAGAAGGCGATATTCAGGGCCACGTTGATGGCTGGATCAAAGCCCACCAGCAGCAGTTCGATGGCTGGGTGAATGAGGCGCTGGCAGCGCAGAAGTAATTTTTATTCAGGCGGATAAGGCGTTTTTGCCTCATCCGCCGCTCTGTACACAATGCCTGATGCGACGCTGACGCGTCTTATCATGCCTACAAAATACACTCATTCGTATGGCGGATAAGGCGTTTTCGCCGCATCCGCCGTTCTGTGCACAATGCCTGATGCGACGCTGGCGCGTCTTATCATGCCTACAAACCACATCGCACATTTCAACAATCTATCTTTCATCCCATATTCATCAACATCCGCTATTATTGATTTCTAGCTTAATCATCACCTGATGAACAAAAATAATGACTAAACCTAATCATGAGCTTAGCCCGGCGCTGATCGTGCTGATGTCTATCGCCACCGGTCTGGCGGTAGCCAGTAACTATTACGCCCAGCCATTGCTCGACACCATCGCGCGTAACTTTTCCCTTTCCGCCAGTTCGGCAGGCTTTATTGTTACCGCCGCGCAGTTGGGCTATGCCGCAGGTCTACTGTTTCTTGTTCCCCTCGGTGATATGTTTGAACGCCGCCGCCTGATTGTCTCGATGACCTTACTGGCAGCGGGCGGTATGTTAATCACTGCCAGCAGTCAGTCACTGGCGATGATGATCCTCGGTACGGCATTAACCGGTTTATTCTCAGTCGTGGCACAAATTCTGGTTCCGCTGGCAGCGACGCTGGCTTCACCGGACAAACGCGGCAAAGTGGTTGGCACTATTATGAGCGGTCTGCTGTTGGGGATCTTACTCGCACGGACCGTTGCCGGATTGCTGGCGAATCTCGGCGGCTGGCGCACCGTCTTTTGGGTTGCCTCGGTGTTAATGGCACTGATGGCGCTGGCATTATGGCGTGGTATGCCACAAATGAAATCAGAAACCCACCTCAACTACCCACAGTTGTTAGGTTCCGTTTTCAGCATGTTTATCAGCGATAAGATCCTGCGCACCCGCGCATTGCTGGGCTGCCTGACCTTTGCCAACTTCAGCATTCTCTGGACCTCAATGGCCTTTTTGCTTGCCGCTCCACCTTTTAACTACAGCGATGGTGTCATTGGTCTGTTTGGACTTGCGGGAGCTGCCGGAGCGTTGGGCGCTCGTCCGGCGGGCGGTTTTGCCGATAAGGGTAAATCGCACCACACCACAACTTTCGGTCTGCTGCTGCTATTACTTTCATGGCTGGCGATCTGGTTTGGTCACACTTCCGTACTGGCGCTGATTATCGGCATCCTGGTGCTGGATCTCACCGTACAGGGCGTGCATATCACTAACCAGACGGTAATTTATCGAATACACCCTGATGCGCGTAATCGCCTGACCGCAGGTTACATGACCAGCTACTTTATTGGCGGTGCCGCCGGTTCGCTAATTTCAGCCTCAGCCTGGCAACATGGCGGTTGGGCTGGCGTTTGTCTGGCTGGCGCGACAATTGCCCTGGTTAACTTACTGGTCTGGTGGCGAGGTTTTCATCGTCAGGAAGCCGCAAATTAAGCAATCAGCAACCGTTTTCGTGGCTTTACACTTATAAGGGTGTTAAGAAGCCCATCAGTCTGATAAGGTTAAGATATTCATTCAGTCTATTTATAATATTAACAATCGTTAAGCGTACACTCTATGGAAAGCCCTACTCCACAGCCTGCTCCTGGTTCGGCGACCTTCATGGAAGGATGCAAAGACAGTTTACCGATTGTTATTAGTTATATTCCGGTGGCCTTTGCGTTCGGTCTGAATGCGACCCGTCTGGGATTCTCTCCTCTCGAAAGCGTTTTTTTCTCCTGCATCATTTATGCAGGCGCGAGCCAGTTCGTCATTACCGCGATGCTGGCAGCCGGGAGTAGTTTGTGGGTTGCTGCACTGACCGTCATGGCAATGGATGTTCGCCATGTGTTGTATGGCCCGTCACTGCGTAGCCGTATTATTCAGCGTCTGCAAAAATCGAAAACCGCCCTGTGGGCATTTGGCCTGACGGATGAGGTTTTTGCCGCCGCAACCGCAAAACTGGTACGCAATAATCGCCGCTGGAGCGAGAACTGGATGATCGGCATTGCCTTCAGTTCATGGTCATCGTGGGTATTTGGTACGGTAATAGGGGCATTCTCCGGCAGCGGCTTGCTGCAAGGTTATCCCGCCGTTGAAGCTGCATTAGGTTTTATGCTTCCGGCACTCTTTATGAGTTTCCTGCTCGCCTCTTTCCAGCGCAAACAATCTCTTTGCGTTACCGCAGCGTTAGTTGGTGCCCTTGCAGGCGTAACGCTATTTTCTATTCCCGTCGCCATTCTGGCAGGCATTGTCTGTGGCTGCCTCACTGCGTTAATCCAGGCATTCTGGCAAGGAGCGCCCGATGAGCTATGAGGTTCTGCTGCTTGGGTTACTGGTTGGCGTGGCGAATTATTGCTTCCGCTATTTGCCGCTGCGCCTGCGTGTGGGTAATGCCCGCCCAACCAAACGTGGCGCGGTAGGTATTTTGCTCGACACCATTGGCATCGCCTCGATATGCGCTCTGCTGGTTGTCTCTACCGCACCAGAAGTGATGCACGATACACGCCGTTTCGTGCCCACGCTGGTCGGCTTCGCGGTACTGGGTGCCAGTTTCTATAAAACACGCAGCATTATCATCCCAACACTGCTTAGTGCGCTGGCCTATGGGCTCGCCTGGAAAGTGATGGCGATTATATAACCCACAAGAATCATTTTTCTAAAACAATACATTTACTTTATTTGTCACTGTCGTTACTATATCGGCTGAAATTAATGAGGTCATACCCAAATGGATAGTTCGTTTACGCCCATTGAACAAATGCTAAAATTTCGCGCCAGCCGCCACGAAGATTTTCCTTATCAGGAGATCCTTCTGACTCGTCTTTGCATGCACATGCAAAGCAAGCTGCTGGAGAACCGCAATAAAATGCTGAAGGCTCAGGGGATTAACGAGACGTTGTTTATGGCGTTGATTACGCTGGAGTCTCAGGAAAACCACAGTATTCAGCCTTCTGAATTAAGTTGTGCTCTTGGATCATCCCGTACCAACGCGACGCGTATTGCCGATGAACTGGAAAAACGCGGTTGGATCGAACGTCGTGAAAGCGATAACGATCGCCGCTGCCTGCATCTGCAATTAACGGAAAAAGGTCACGAGTTTTTGCGCGAGGTTTTACCACCGCAGCATAACTGCCTGCATCAACTCTGGTCCGCGCTCAGCACAACAGAAAAAGATCAGCTCGAGCAAATCACCCGCAAATTGCTCTCCCGTCTCGACCAGATGGAACAAGACGGTGTGGTTCTCGAAGCGATGAGCTAACGCGTCATCTCGCTCAAAAATCCAGATTTATAAAAGAAAAAATGACCGGCCAGCATCGCAACATGCTGGCCTTTTTGGCAAGCAGGTCGGCTCAGCCGATGAGTTAAGAAGATCGTGGAGAACAATATGAGCGCAAATGCGGAGACTCAAACCCCGCAGCAACCGGTAAAGAAGAGCGGCAAACGTAAGCGTCTGCTCCTCCTTCTCACCTTGCTCTTTATAATTATTGCCGTAGCGATAGGGATTTATTGGTTTTTGGTACTGCGTCATTTCGAAGAAACCGATGACGCATACGTGGCAGGGAATCAGATTCAAATTATGTCTCAGGTGTCTGGCAGCGTGACGAAAGTCTGGGCCGATAACACCGATTTTGTAAAAGAAGGCGATGTTCTGGTCACTCTCGACCCGACAGATGCTCGCCAGGCGTTTGAAAAAGCCAAAACTGCACTGGCTTCCAGCGTTCGCCAAACCCACCAGCTGATGATTAACAGCAAACAGTTGCAGGCGAATATTGAGGTGCAAAAAATCGCCCTCGCGAAAGCACAAAGCGACTACAACCGCCGTGTGCCGCTGGGCAATGCCAACCTGATTGGTCGCGAAGAGCTGCAACACGCCCGCGACGCCGTCACCAGTGCCCAGGCGCAACTGGACGTCGCTATTCAACAATACAATGCCAATCAGGCGATGATTCTGGGGACTAAACTGGAAGATCAGCCTGCCGTGCAACAGGCTGCCACCGAAGTACGTAACGCCTGGCTGGCGCTGGAGCGTACCCGTATTGTCAGTCCGATGACCGGTTATGTCTCCCGCCGCGCGGTACAGCCTGGGGCGCAAATTAGCCCAACGACGCCGCTGATGGCGGTCGTTCCAGCCACCAATATGTGGGTGGATGCCAACTTTAAAGAGACGCAGATTGCCAATATGCGTATCGGTCAGCCGGTCACTATCACCACGGATATTTACGGCGATGATGTGAAATACACCGGTAAAGTGGTTGGTCTGGATATGGGCACAGGTAGCGCATTCTCACTGCTTCCGGCGCAAAATGCGACCGGTAACTGGATCAAAGTCGTTCAGCGTCTACCTGTGCGTATCGAACTGGACCAGAAACAGCTGGAGCAATACCCGCTGCGCATTGGTTTGTCCACGCTGGTGAGCGTCAATACCACTAACCGTGACGGTCAGGTACTGGCAAATAAAGTACGTTCAACACCGGTCGCGGTAAGTACCGCGCGTGAAATCAGCCTGGCACCTGTCAATAAACTGATCGACGATATCGTAAAAGCTAACGCTGGCTAATCCAGAGGTGCGTGTGATGCAACAGCAAAAACCGCTGGAAGGCGCGCAACTGGTCATTATGACGATTGCGCTGTCACTGGCGACATTCATGCAGGTGCTGGACTCCACCATTGCTAACGTGGCGATCCCCACTATCGCCGGGAATCTGGGCTCATCGCTCAGCCAGGGAACGTGGGTAATCACTTCTTTCGGGGTGGCGAATGCCATCTCGATCCCGCTTACCGGCTGGCTGGCAAAGCGCGTCGGGGAAGTGAAACTGTTCCTTTGGTCCACCATCGCCTTTGCTATTGCGTCGTGGGCGTGTGGTGTCTCCAGCAGCCTGAATATGCTGATCTTCTTCCGCGTGATTCAGGGGATTGTCGCCGGGCCGTTGATCCCGCTTTCGCAAAGTCTATTGCTGAATAACTACCCGCCAGCCAAACGCTCGATCGCGCTGGCGTTGTGGTCGATGACGGTGATTGTCGCGCCAATTTGCGGCCCGATCCTCGGCGGTTATATCAGCGATAATTACCACTGGGGCTGGATATTCTTCATCAACGTGCCGATTGGCGTGGCGGTGGTGTTGATGACACTGCAAACTCTGCGCGGACGTGAAACCCGCACCGAACGGCGGCGGATTGATGCCGTGGGGCTGGCACTGCTGGTTATTGGTATCGGCAGCCTGCAGATTATGCTCGACCGCGGTAAAGAGCTGGACTGGTTCTCATCACAGGAAATTATCATTCTTACCGTGGTGGCAGTGGTGGCTATCTGCTTCCTAATTGTCTGGGAGCTGACCGACGATAACCCGATAGTCGATCTGTCGTTGTTTAAGTCGCGCAACTTCACCATCGGCTGCTTGTGTATCAGCCTCGCGTATATGCTCTACTTCGGCGCGATTGTTCTGCTGCCGCAGTTGTTGCAGGAGGTCTACGGTTACACGGCAACGTGGGCAGGTCTGGCCTCTGCGCCGGTAGGGATTATTCCGGTGATCCTGTCGCCGATTATCGGCCGCTTCGCGCATAAACTGGATATGCGGCGGCTGGTAACCTTCAGCTTTATTATGTATGCCGTCTGCTTCTACTGGCGTGCCTATACCTTTGAACCAGGTATGGATTTTGGCGCGTCGGCCTGGCCGCAGTTTATCCAGGGGTTTGCGGTGGCCTGCTTCTTTATGCCGCTGACCACCATTACGCTGTCTGGTTTGCCACCGGAACGACTGGCGGCGGCATCGAGCCTCTCCAACTTTACGCGTACGCTGGCGGGGTCTATCGGCACGTCCATCACCACCACCATGTGGACCAACCGCGAGTCGATGCACCACGCACAGTTAACCGAGTCGGTAAACCCGTTTAACCCAAACGCCCAGGCGATGTACAGTCAACTGGAAGGGCTTGGGATGACGCAACAGCAGGCCTCCGGCTGGATTGCCCAGCAGATCACCAACCAGGGGCTGATTATTTCCGCCAATGAGATCTTCTGGATGTCAGCCGGGATATTCCTCGTCCTGCTGGGGCTGGTGTGGTTTGCTAAACCGCCATTTGGCGCAGGTGGCGGCGGAGGCGGTGCGCACTAAGTACAACTAAGCCAGTTCATTTGAACTGGCTTTTTTCAATTAATTGTGAAGATAGTTTACTGACTAAATGTGCAGTTCCTGCAACTTCTCTTCCGGCAGCGCCAGTTCTTCGTTGCTGTTGATGCGCACGTCACGTTCCAGAATGCTACGCGCAATATCCTGCGCTTCCTGCAACGAGTGCATCTGGTAAGTGCCACACTGGTAGACGTTCAGTTCCGGGATCTGATTCTGATCCTGCACTTTCAGCACGTCTTCCATTGCCGCTTTCCAGGCATCAGCAACACGCTGCTCATCTGGCGTACCAATCAGACTCATATAAAAACCGGTGCGGCAGCCCATTGGCGAGATATCGATAATCTCTACACCATTACCGTTAAGATGGTTACGCATAAAACCAGCAAACAGGTGCTCCAGGGTATGGATCCCTCTTTCTGGCATCACTTCTTTGTTCGGCACGCAGAAGCGCAGATCGAACACGGTGATTGCGTCGCCATGCGGGGTGTTCATTGTTTTCGCCACCCGAACTGCAGGCGCTTCCATCCGGGTATGATCGACTGTGAAGCTATCTAACAACGGCATTTAGCCACCTCCGGTAATTTTTTTAAAAATTTTCTGAACTCTTTCTTCCCAGGCGAGTCTGAGTATATGAAAGACGCGCATTTGTTATCATCATCCCTGAATTCAGAGATGAAATTTTGGCCACTCACGAGTGGCCTTTTTCTTTTCTGTCAGGCGTGTTTTTCCAGCCACACCGCAAACGGTTCGGTATCAGCGGCTTCCATTTCCTGCTGACGGCGTTCAGACGCCTCGCGCTCGGCTACAAAATCCTCTTCGCGCAGAATTTCCAGCGGCTCTTCACGCAGCAGATTACGGTAGGCTTCTGCAAATGCTTTGCCTGTTCCGCCAATACCAGTATCAATCATAGACCTTAAGATACGGGCAGAGAAAGTCAGATCGGGATTATCGAAGCAGGCAACCAGTTCATCACACACTTTCTGATACGCTTCGCCGCCGTTAATACTATCCAGCGTTTGCGCGACGCGTTTCAGATCGCGGAACAGATCTTTACCCACCTGCGGTAACGGGAACTGTGCGGTTTCGCAGCCGATACCCAGCGTCAGACCCGGTTTGCGACCTTCGAGGATCACCCGGTTCCAGTTAACGCGTGTACAGGCAAGTTCGCTACTGCTCATTTCCGGTGCATCAGCCAGCGCACACCAGACCATAAACAGGTCGAGGAATCGCACCTGCTGTTCATCTACACCAATCGGCGAGAACGGGTTGATGTCCAGCGAACGCACTTCAATATATTCAATGCCGCCACGTAACAGCGCATCAGAAGGCGACTCGCCGCTGCGGGTAACGCGTTTTGGACGAATCGGCGCGTACAGTTCGTTTTCAATCTGCAACACGTTGCTGTTGATTTGCAGCCTCTTACCGTCTTTCTCAATACCAATCTTCGCGTACTCTTCCGATGGCGTTTTGATTGCCTGTTTAAGGCCCGCTACGTACTCGTAAAGATCGTTGAAGGTAATACCAAGATTGCTTTGCGATTTATTGGTATAGCCGAGATCGCTCAAACGAAGAGAGGTCGCATACGGCAGGTAATACATACCGCACTCGGTTTTCTCAAACGGCAGCGACGTTGGTTTTCCTTGCAGGAAAGAAGAACAAATCGCCGGAGATGCACCAAACAGATAAGGAATGACCCAACCGAAACGATAGTAATTGCGGATAACGCGGAAATAGCCCGCAGAAATTTTCTCTTTGGCATCAGCGCCCGAGATATCACCGCACTTCGCTTGCCAGAATGCCATTGGCAAAGAGAAATTGTAGTGCACGCCGGAAATGGTTTGCATCAGCGCGCCGTAGCGATTTTTCAGCCCTTCACGATACAGCGTTTTAAAGCGTCCGGTGTTAGAAGTGCCGTACTGTGCCAGTTCGATGTCCTGACCTTCTGCGATGTAGCATGGCATACTTAACGGCCACATCCGCTCATCGCCCATATTGCGCGCCGTATAACGATGCAGATCGCGCATAAAGGTCAGCATATGTTCAATATCACCATCCACTGGTGTAATGAATTCCAGCAATGCTTCCGCAAAATCGGTAGTAATCCATTTGTGCGTCAGTGCGGAACCTAATGCTTCAGGATGACCTGTTGTTGCCAGTGTGCCATCAGCATTAACACGCAAAGTTTCGCGCTCCAGCCCACGCTGTATCCCCTTTAACGCCTGAGGATGTTTTTCCAGCCAGGCCAGCGCCTGTGATACGTCCGGGATCAAATTGACCTCCCGCCTGTCAAAATCGTTTTAATTAGCATAACTGTAATGGTGACCATATGTGCAGGCCTACAATTAGTGCCACCACATCATGCCCTGAACGGTCGCTGCTGCAACTGCAACATAGCGTAACGCTTTACCAAGGCACAAAAAAAAGATTACTGGCCCCCAGGAGATGCGCATCCATCCCGCTAACAGACACAGTAAATCGCCAACCACGGGCATCCAGCTTAATAATAGCGTGACTGCACCATAGCGTTTCAGCCAGCCAGTAGCTTTCTCTTGCCAGCGCGATGTTTTACGCAATGGAAAGAAACGCCCAAGGATAACGTTAGTTAACCCTCCAAGGCTATTACCCATTGTTGCTGTTAAAACTAAAACCCAGGGATGACTGATCCCGGAAAGCAACATTGCCACCAGCACGACTTCGGAGTTGCCGGGTAATAGTGTAGCGCTGAGAAAACTACTGGCAAACAACGAGAAAAGCGATAACGCTTCACTCACAGCAAGCGAACATCCACGGCGTCCATGCCTGCTGCACGGGCCGCCTGAATACCGAAATCGGCATCTTCAAAGACCACACACTGCGTCGGTTGCACGCCCATACGCTGCGCGCACAACAAAAATGTGTCTGGCGCGGGTTTATGGTGTTTGACGTGATCAGCAGCGACGACGGCGTCAAAATAACGGCGTAATCCCAGGTGCGCCAGCAATGCCTCAGCGATGGCGCTTTCACTCCCCGTTCCTACAGCCATTGGGCGACGACCATGCCAACTTTTCACCACTTCAACAAGAGGAAGCGGCTCGACACTATCCAGCAGCATACTTCTTACTGCTTCTGTTTTTTCACGCGCTAACGCATGCGGGTCGAGATCGGCCTGATTCAGCTCAATAATTGCCTGAGCAATACGCCAGGTGGGCGATCCATTAAGCGCAATCATTGCCTGAACATCGTACTGAAGACCGTAGTGCCCTAATACTTCGCGCCACGCTTTACGGTGCGTAGGCTCCGTATCCAGGATTGTGCCATCCATATCAAAAATTAAACCTGCATAACGCTCGTACATGGTCTTCTCGCAAGTCGAAAAATATGACGCTACTTTAGCGTAATTGCTTGATTTTGTCGCTGATGGCGAAGGAGAAGAAAATTCAGGAAATGGATAAAGTAGTTATTTAGAAATGAGATATTTTTGAAGGAAATTTTTGGGAGAAGATGGTGCATCCGGGAGGATTACTCACTGGCGTTCGCCCTTCGGGCCGTTGCTGACGCAACGTTATCCTCCCTGGTGCCTGCGGTTAATACCGCTATCTCTTCGATACCTTCATTGCTGAAGGTTACGGAGAATATGGTGCATCCGGGAGGATTCGAACCTCCGACCGCTCGGTTCGTAGCCGAGTACTCTATCCAGCTGAGCTACGGATGCATCGGGAAAATTTATTTTACTGCTGATATTGATATCGCTACTAAAGCCATATCAAGTAAGAGATGGTGCATCCGGGAGGATTACTCGCCTTGCGGCTCGCCCTTCGGGCCGTTGCTAAAGCAACGTTATCATCCCTGGTGCCTGCGGTTAATTCCGCTACCTCTTCGATACCTTCATTGCTGAAGATTTCGGAGAATATGGTGCATCCGGGAGGATTCGAACCTCCGACCGCTCGGTTCGTAGCCGAGTACTCTATCCAGCTGAGCTACGGATGCATCGGGAAAATTTATTTTACTGCTGATATTGATACCGCTACTAAAGCCATATCAAGTAAGAGATGGTGCATCCGGGAGGATTCGAACCTCCGACCGCTCGGTTCGTAGCCGAGTACTCTATCCAGCTGAGCTACGGATGCATCGGGAAACTTACTTTACTGCAGATTTTTTGATACCGCTACTAAAGCCGTATCAAGTAAGAGATGGTGCATCCGGGAGGATTACTCGCCTTGCGGCTCGCCCTTCGGGCCGTTGCTAAAGCAACGTTATCCTCCCTGGTGCCTGCGGTTATACCGCCACCTCTTCCATACCTTCATCGCTGAAAGTACGTATAATATGGTGCATCCGGGAGGATTCGAACCTCCGACCGCTCGGTTCGTAGCCGAGTACTCTATCCAGCTGAGCTACGGATGCAAATGGCGGTGAGGCGGGGATTCGAACCCCGGATGCAGCTTTTGACCGCATACTCCCTTAGCAGGGGAGCGCCTTCAGCCTCTCGGCCACCTCACCACACGCCTCTTACGAGTGCTTCGAAGAACTTGTTTATCGCTCATCGTCGCTGCGTGGCGCACATATTACTTTCTGAGACTTATAAGTCAAACAATTTTTCCTACACTTTTATCGTTTGCACACTTCACGTTCAATTAGTCTGTAAAAACGTCAAAAAGAGTGTTTTATCAACAGAAAAATGGAGGTCTGACAGATAGTAGTAATGCAAAAAAATGGAGACTTAAGTTGAATGAACGGGAGTAAAGCGAAAAGACTATAGAGTGAAGGAGAAATTTTGAGGGTGCGTCTCACCGATAAAGATGAGACGCGGAAAGATTAGTAACTGGACTGCTGGGATTTTTCAGCCTGGATACGCTGGTAGATCTCTTCACGGTGAACAGAAACTTCCTTCGGGGCATTTACGCCAATACGTACCTGGTTGCCCTTTACCCCTAAAACTGTCACGGTGACCTCATCCCCAATCATGAGGGTCTCACCAACTCGACGAGTCAGAATCAGCATTCTTTGCTCCTTGAAAGATTAAAAGAGTCGGGTCTCTCTGTATCCCGGCATTATCCATCATATAACGCCAAAAAGTAAGCAATGACAAACACATTACATGTAAGCAGTCATGGCATTACATTCTGTTAAACCTAAGTTTAGCCGATATACACAACTTCAACCTGACTTTATCGTTGTCGATAGCGTTAATGCGAATGCCGTGAAGCGAGTCCACGGCATTGCCTGACGCTTATATTATTGCAATTTCGCGCTGACCCAGCCTTTCACACTGGCTAACGCTGCAGGTAAGGCCGCAGCATCCGTACCACCGGCTTGCGCCATGTCAGGACGTCCACCACCCTTGCCGCCCACCTGCTGAGCGACCATACCAATCAGTTCCCCTGCTTTCACACGATCTGTGACGTCCTTAGATACGCCTGCAATCAGAGAAACCTTACCTTCGGCTACCGTTGCCAGCACGATAATTGTCGACCCCAGCTGATTTTTTAAATCGTCAACCATGGTACGCAACATTTTCGGCTCAACACCGCTAAGCTCGCTAACCAACAGCTTAACACCATTAACATCAATTGCCTTACTGGAAAGATTTGCGCTCTCCTGTGCGGCAGCTTGTTCTTTAAGCTGTTGTAGTTCTTTTTCTAACTGACGCGTACGTTCCAGTACTGAGCGCACTTTATCCGCCAGATTATTGCTATCGCCTTTCAGCAGATGCGCGACTTCGCTTAAGCGATCGCTGTCTGCATGAACGGTGGTGATAGCGCCTTCTCCGGTTACCGCTTCGATACGACGAACGCCTGCAGCAGTACCCGATTCAGAGATGATGCGGAACAGACCAATATCACCAGTGCGGCTGGCGTGAGTACCGCCACACAGCTCGGTGGAGAAATCGCCCATGCTCAGCACGCGTACACGCTCATCATACTTCTCGCCGAACAGCGCCATCGCACCTTTCGCTTTCGCCGCTTCGAGATCCATGATGTTGGTTTCGATCGGCAAATTGCGACGAATCTGTGCGTTCACCAGGTCTTCGACCGCACGAATCTCTTCCGGTTTCATCGCTTCGTTGTGTGAGAAGTCGAAGCGCAGCACCTTGTCGTTAACCAGTGAACCTTTCTGCGATACATGAGTCCCCAGAACCTGGCGCAGCGCAGCGTGCATCAGGTGCGTTGCGGAGTGATTCAGACGAATACGGGCGCGACGAGCCTCATCAACATCAGCCTGCACAGCGTCGCCCACTTTCAGAGAACCCGCAGCAAGTTTACCGATGTGACCAATCGCCTGGCCGTATTTCTGCGTATCTTCCACCGCGAAGGAGAAGTTAGCGCCTTTCAGTTCGCCTTTATCACCAACCTGACCGCCGGATTCCGCATAGAATGGTGTTTGATCCAGCACGACCACAGCTTCCTGGCCTGCATTGATGGCATCAACCGCTTCACCATCAACAAACAGCGCGGTCACTTTGCCGTTCAGTTCCAGATGGTCATAGCCTTTAAATTCAGATGCACTATCAACACGGATCATTGCGTTGTAATCGGCACCAAAGCCGCTGGCTTCGCGCGCGCGACGACGCTGCTCTTCCATTGCTGCTTCAAAACCAGCTTCGTCAACTTTGATGTTGCGCTCACGACAAACATCAGCCGTCAGGTCAACCGGGAAGCCATAGGTGTCGTACAGACGGAAAGCCGTTTCACCATCCAGCGTATCACCAGAAAGTTTTGCCAGCTCTTCATCCAGCAACGCCAGACCGCGCTCCAGAGTACGGGCAAACTGCTCTTCTTCAGTCTTCAGCACCTGCTCAACCTGCGCCTGCTGGCGTTTCAGGTCTTCACCCGCAGAGCCCATAACGTCGATCAGCGGACCAACCAGTTTGTAGAAGAAGGTTTCTTTCGCGCCGAGCATATTGCCGTGACGCACTGCGCGACGAATGATACGACGCAGTACATAACCACGGTTTTCATTGGACGGCATTACGCCATCCGCGATCAGGAACGCACAAGAACGAATGTGGTCAGCGATTACGCGCAGCGATTTATTGCTCAGATCGGTCGCGCCAGTGACTTTCGCTACCGCCTGGATCAACGTGCGGAACAGGTCGATGTCATAGTTAGAGTTAACGTGTTGCAGCACCGCAGCAATACGCTCCAGACCCATACCGGTATCTACAGACGGCTTCGGCAGCGGTTCCATCGTGCCATCTGCCTGGCGGTTGAACTGCATGAAGACGATGTTCCAGATCTCAATGTAGCGGTCGCCGTCTTCTTCCGGACTTCCCGGAGGGCCACCCCAAATGTGGTCGCCGTGATCGTAGAAGATTTCGGTGCACGGGCCGCACGGACCAGTGTCACCCATCTGCCAGAAGTTGTCAGATGCGTATGGCGCACCTTTGTTATCGCCGATGCGAATAATACGTTCGCGCGGGATCCCGACTTCTTTTTCCCAGATTTCGTAGGCTTCGTCGTCGCTTTCATAGACGGTAACCCACAGACGCTCTTTCGGCAGGGCAAACCATTTTTCGCTGGTCAGCAGTTCCCATGCAAACTGAATGGCATCGTGTTTGAAATAGTCGCCGAAGCTGAAGTTGCCCAGCATTTCGAAGAAGGTATGGTGACGCGCGGTGTAACCGACGTTTTCCAGGTCGTTGTGTTTACCACCCGCACGCACGCAGCGTTGGGAAGTGGTAGCGCGGGAATAATTACGCTTGTCGAGCCCAAGGAACACATCCTTGAACTGGTTCATCCCGGCGTTGGTAAACAACAAAGTTGGGTCGTTATGGGGTACCAGGGAGCTGCTGGCAACTACCTGATGTCCCTTACTATGGAAAAAGTCGAGAAACGCCTGACGGATCTCAGCGGTGCTCTTGCTCATAATTATCCTGAAATCAAGCTAACGAAATATCGCCACCAGCTCCAGCGTGTCTTAACCGCCGGGCTGGTAACTGAAAAGTGGGAATAAGATAAGTTTTCTTGACTGGGAAGTAAAATACCGTATGCGTTCAGTCGGCAAAATTTCGCCAAATATCCTGGATATCTTCCATCAGATAGCCACGATAGAGCAGAAAACGCTGGATCTTAACTTTTTCTGAAAAGACAGTTGGCAAAGGTTCACCATATTTTCGCGTCGCCTGATCGCGCGCCAGTGCGCACCAGTCGATGTCACATTCACGCATCGCTTTTTCTGTCGCTTCGCGGGAAATACCTTTCTGATTCAGTTCCTGACGAATACGTGCAGGTCCATAACCTTTGCGGCTACGGCTGGCGATAAAGCGCGCAACAAATCGGCTGTCATCGAGATAGCCATGTTCATGGCACCAGGCAATAACGCGCTCGTAATCTTCTGCCGTAGCATCAATCTCTTCTGGGCCATTTTTGCCCATAATCGGTGCCGCGAGTTTACGTCGCAGTTCTTGCTCACTGTGATCGCGCACCGCCAGAATGCGTACCGCACGATCCAACAGGCGAGCATATGCCGGGCGACGGGACGTTGATTCTGTCATGGCATATCCTTACAACTTAAAAAAGCAAAAGGGCCGCAGATGCGACCCAGGTTTTGCTGATAAACAGATTTAATAGTCAATGAGTGTGCAGAATGTTCCCGCAGGCCCAATTCGTTAGAGGATCGAGGTGAGAGTAATTTTTCACGCCAGTGCTGGCCTGTTCCCCTCACCCTAACCCTCTCCCCAAAGGGGCGAGGGGACCGTCCGTGCACACATTATCTATTATCATCAATAACGAACGATTAAAAATCTTCGTTAGTTTCTGCTACGCCTTCGCTGTCATCTACAGAGAAATCCGGCGTTGAGTTCGGGTTGCTCAGCAGCAACTCACGTACTTTCTTCTCGATCTCTTTCGCGGTTTCCGGGTTATCTTTCAGCCAGGCAGTTGCATTCGCTTTACCCTGACCGATCTTCTCACCTTTGTAGCTGTACCACGCGCCTGCTTTCTCGATCAGCTTCTCTTTTACGCCCAGGTCAACCAGTTCGCCGTAGAAGTTGATACCTTCGCCGTAGAGGATCTGGAATTCAGCCTGTTTAAACGGCGCAGCGATTTTGTTCTTCACCACTTTCACGCGGGTTTCGCTACCCACCACGTTTTCGCCCTCTTTCACCGCGCCGATACGACGGATGTCGAGACGAACAGAGGCGTAGAATTTCAGCGCGTTACCACCGGTAGTGGTTTCCGGGTTACCGAACATCACACCAATTTTCATACGGATCTGGTTGATGAAGATCAGCAGCGTGTTGGACTGCTTCAGGTTACCCGCCAGCTTACGCATCGCCTGGCTCATCATACGTGCCGCAAGGCCCATGTGAGAGTCGCCGATTTCGCCTTCGATTTCCGCTTTCGGCGTCAGTGCCGCCACGGAGTCAACGACGATAACGTCTACTGCGCCAGAACGCGCCAGGGCGTCACAGATTTCCAGTGCCTGCTCGCCGGTGTCCGGCTGGGAGCACAGCAGGTTATCGATATCGACGCCCAGTTTACGTGCGTAGATTGGGTCCAGCGCGTGTTCAGCATCGATAAACGCACAGGTTTTACCTTCACGCTGCGCTGCGGCGATCACCTGCAGCGTCAGCGTGGTTTTACCGGAAGATTCCGGTCCGTAGATTTCGACGATACGGCCCATCGGCAGACCACCTGCCCCAAGCGCGATATCCAGTGAAAGCGAACCGGTAGAGATGGTTTCCACATCCATGGAACGGTCTTCACCCAGGCGCATGATGGAGCCTTTACCAAATTGTTTCTCAATCTGGCCCAGTGCTGCCGCCAACGCTTTCTGTTTGTTTTCGTCGATAGCCATTTTTACTCCTGTCATGCCGGGTAATACCGGATAGTCAATATGTTCTGTTGAAGCAATTATACTGTATGCTCATACAGTATCAAGTGTTTTGTAGAAATTGTTGCCACAAGGTCTGCAATGCATACGCAGTAGCCTGACGACGCACCGCATCACGGTCGCCGCTGAAGCATTCCCGCCGGGTAATGCCTTCACCGCGGGCAGTGGCAAAAGCAAACCAGACGGTGCCGACAGGCTTCTCTTCACTGCCGCCATCCGGCCCGGCGATACCACTAATAGACACGGCATAATCAGCACGAGCCGCTTTCAGTGCGCCTATCGCCATTTCCACCACGACGGGTTCACTCACCGCGCCATGCTGCGCCAGCGTCTCTTCGCGTACGCCGATCATCTGCGCTTTGGCTTCGTTACTGTAGGTGACAAATCCGCGTTCAAACCAGGCGGAGCTACCGGCAATATCGGTAATCACTTTCGCTACCCAACCACCGGTACAAGACTCGGCAGTTGTTACGGTTGCGCCACGGGCTTTCAGCGCCTGCCCAACCTGTTCACTTAACTGCATCAGTTCACTGTCAGTCATCACAACCTCTGTCAGTCAAAAATTTATGCCGGACAAGATAGCACTTTCGTCAGGAAGATGGTGTTGGCGTTGCAATTTTACGAGGAGGATTCAGAAAAAAGCTGATTAGCCAGAGGGAAGCTCACGCCCCCCTCTTGTAAATAGCTACTGTACTCGCGCCAGCGCCACGGCTTGTCCTAACTGCCAGACCGCCATTGCGTAATGGGTGCTGTGGTTGTAACGGGTGATGGTGTAGAAGTTCGGCAGACCGTACCAGTACTGGTAGCCGGTGCCAACATCCAGACGCAGCAGGCTGGCTTGTTGATGGTTGCCCAGCGGCTGCTGTGGCGTTAAACCTGCGGCGGCAAGCTGCGAAATGCTGTACTTAGTTTTGAAGCCATTTGGCAAGCCTGGAGCCTGACCGTTTGCCATTACCGCGACCTGATCGCCTTTCACCCAGCCGTGCGCTTTGAAATAGTTCGCCACGCTACCGATCGCATCAACCGGATCCCACAGGTTGATATGCCCGTCGCCGCTGAAATCTACCGCATATTGTTTGTAAGACGACGGCATAAACTGTCCGTAGCCCATCGCCCCGGCAAAGGAACCTTTCAGATTGAGCGGATCGTCCTGCTCGTCGCGCGCCATCAACAGGAAGGTTTCCAGCTCGCCAGAGAAATACTCCGCGCGGCGTGGGTAGTTAAATGACAGCGTTGCCAGCGCATCGAGGATGCGAGTTTTCCCCATCACGCGCCCCCAGCGGGTTTCAACGCCGATAATCCCGACGATAATTTCCGGCGGTACGCCATACACCTGCCACGCGCGATTCAACGCATCTTCATACTGATTCCAGAAAACCACACCGTTCTGCACGTTGTCCGGCGTAATAAATTTTTTGCGATAACGCAGCCATGCGCCGTTCGGACCTGATGGCGGTTTCACCGATGTGGTTGGTGCCTGGTTATCCATCAGCCGCAGTACCGAATCCAGACGTTTCGCCTGGGAGAGAATTTCCTGCAACTGCTGACGATCGAAACCGTGTTTGTTCACCATTTTGTCGATGAACTGCTGGGCATTCGGGTTATTAGCGAAATCGCCGCCCATCTGCATCACATTGTGCTGCGGCTCAAGCAGGAAGCCGCCAGACGGCGTTCCGGTGGTCGTATCAGTCTCAGTAGGTTTTGGCTTGCTGCTACAGGCGGCAAGCAACACAAAAAGGGGAAGCAATGTTACATAACGACGCTTGAACATGAGGGGTCCATTTAACAGATTCAACCAGGGGCAAGTATGGTAAAGCATCACGCCCCGCACAAGGAAGCGGTAGTCACTGCCCGATACGGACTTTACATAACTCAACTCATTCCCCTCGCTATCCTTT
>NZ_SJWV01000459.1:0-934 GCF_004352695.1 Escherichia sp. KCJ4928 | reverse complement strand
CAAGAAAAATAAAGGTATGTATTCTTTATTACCCCCAGTAAAATATTAATCACTGAATATTCTTTCAGTTAACTTATGAGGTTATAAAACACAGCAGATTTTCATTCGGATTTATTCTCTTCAGTAAACTTCCGGATGGTATCCTGTTCATGCTGACGGGTGGCAGACTCCTGCATTGCATCCACTTTCTCCTGCCAGAGACGCCGGATATCCTTTTCATCCCGACCAGTCAGTTTTTTCCCGGACAGCAGACGGTTAAGCAGTTCCTGTCTCGCATCCGGTACGTCTTCAGTCAGACGCATAAGCTGAAGCAGGCTCTGACGGCTGAGGACCATGAGTGATTCCGGCAGGAGGGTGAAGAAGTAAATAAAAAAGCATACCGCACCACAGCAAGTAAGGACCGCAAACAGGATTTTCAGATATATACCATCAACGCCGAACGCAGCAATAATACAGGGAATCCATGCAATACACGCACAATACGCCAGGATGTTATCTATTCGGTTATGTCTGCGATATATCTGTTGATGTTCATCCAGAATAGAATCTATTTTTTCAGTTTCTGATTTATGCATAGTGTTTCCTCTACCTTTCCTGCCAGAGACGCCGGATATCCTGTTCATCCCGACCAGTCAGTTTTTTACCGGACAACAAACGGTTAAGCAGTTCCTGTCTCACATCTGGTATGTCTTCAGTCAGACGCATAAGCCGGAGTAATTCCTGACGACTGAGTACCATGCGTGATTCCTCCGGTACGCTGTAATAATTAAAAATACGACTGAATACCCCACAACAGCAGGCAACGGACAGGCACAGGGATTTCAGATACAGGCCAGAAACACAGAATGTGGCAACACCACAAAGAATAGCTATAACTAAAAAAACCTTACCCAGTGCCATACACAAAGAACCCTGTTTTCTGAATATCCGCTCA
>NZ_SJWV01000458.1:0-940 GCF_004352695.1 Escherichia sp. KCJ4928 | reverse complement strand
ATAAATAGGCGTATTCTACAATTGCGACAAAAACAACGATATTAATCAGTTTATGACTGATTTGTTGTACTTTATTCTCTTTCATTGGTACTTCCTCGCTTTAAAAAAGAGCGCACTTCGTAAGTGCCCTTATATAAATAACGAGTTTGGTCAACCAATTTTTTGACATGTATCACAAATTTGAATAGATGTATTACATCGGCTATCTTTTATTGCACCAACGTCATTGATATATGTCGCCTGAAGTCAGTTCCGGGAATGAGTCTGATCTCAAGACTGGCCCAGTCCGGGCGTTGATTGGCGCTGAGGAGCATATCGCATCTCATCATAATGTCGTATCTCCTGGGGTGTTATACAAGATATCGTTGTTGGTGACCTGGGAGAGGAATTGAGTTCTATTAAACCGTCAACTATGCCGGATACATACTGGATTACACTGCAGGCACGCCTTACGAGAGAACGTGCCGCAGTGACGGGTTAATTATCTGAAAGAATTTGTGAGGCTGTATCGGTTACTCATTGATTTGATAGTTTTACTCTCGGGAGAGTAATAGATATTTAATCTATTAACGGAAACCAGCCAGTTCCTTTCGATGCCTGAATTTGATTCCATAGTTTATCCGGAATGGTTAATTCATGAATAAGTTGTGTTCTCGTTCATGAGAAGCATAACGTAAAGGGAAAAGCTCGATTAGACGGCAGGATTTGTCAGGGGTTATGAACGAAATTCATAAATCTGTTTGAGTGTTGCGATGGGTAGTGCAAGTTCGAAATCTCCGCAATTTACAGTCCGATGAAGGAAAATGAATATCCATAAAAAATATATCGATTTATTCTGGCGTATATACCTACTTCGACGTATTTCCAATAGTTGTTAATTAAAGGCAGGCCATTATTATTCACTCTGCATAATGAATTATTCACTGTCCGCAGAGTAAAA
>NZ_SJWV01000457.1:0-943 GCF_004352695.1 Escherichia sp. KCJ4928 | reverse complement strand
GCAATAATATCATTAAGCCTGTCAACCAGCTCTGGTTTCCTGAACGTGATGTGCGCGGAGCCCTTCTTAAAGTATCTGATGCTGAACATCTCATCTTCATAGTCCTCTTTACCCTGAACAGACTGGACGTGATCATCCAGATGAATAGTGATGTTTTCCCGGTTGTCGGGGATCGGTTTGCCGCTGAACAGGTGTAGCATTCTTTCCAGATCAGCAAGTCGATCTGCCTGTTGCCCGGTGATAAGATGAAAGCCCCACCGGTCCCACCTCACCAGGTTGTTGACGATAATTTTACTGCCAAATTTGCAGGGGCAATTGGTTTTGTAATTCCAGCTCAACCCTCTGAAGACGTTGATCACCCCCCGCTCAAACACCTCATCCTTATTCTGGTGCAGTTGTTCAAATGTGCTCAGAATGTTCGCTTCACTGATTTCCGGAAAATTATCGTATTCCAGTGACCGGTACCATGTATCACGGGCCTGTGCATCCATTAAGGAAAGCATCCCGGAACGTTGCATCAGGTCACGCCAGATTTCGCGATCGAGATTGCGTGTGATGGCTTTCATTGCGGTTTCAGGTTTCTCCATCAGCCAGCAACCGCAGTGAAAATTCTGTTTCATGGCCCAGTCCAGTGCGGTTTTACCGCCAATGCTTTCTGTCATTGCTGAGATTTCAGCCAGTTGCCGGATAAGTGTGTCGATTTGCAGCAGTGTACTCTTTCGTACAGCCAGAATGTGGAGGATACTGGTTGAGCAGATAACGTCCGTATGCCAGTTGACAACTTCCGGACGGGAGACTGTGATATCAGACATAATTGATATTCCTTTTTGCAGATAAATGAAAACGCCAGCCCTGTTCAGGCTGGCGTCAGTGGAATGAAGTCTGGTGAGTGAGAGTCACCGGTTCTGGTGCAGAAGCTGCAACTGGCGCAGTGTACGGATAT
>NZ_SJWV01000456.1:0-952 GCF_004352695.1 Escherichia sp. KCJ4928 | reverse complement strand
CAGAACANATCATGCAGGCACATGATGTCTGCGTAACAACGATGACAACGTTACTGGCTCCCTGGAATATCCGTCCTGCCGTCTTCCGTGACCCGGACAAACTCGCAGATTATCTGACAGGAGAGATTCTGACGGCTCTGGCTGACTGGTTTTATCTCAACCCGGAATGGCTGAACGGCAGGGTACGTTATCCTTTAAGCCGTGCCGGTGAGTGGCCAGCCACACAGGATGCGTTCTGCCAGCTTATTTCAGACAGCGATAATGTGGATATTATTCTCTGGCACAGTTTTCCTTTTGCCGGTGTTCATTCACAGGAATATTGCGGTGTACTGTTCCGCAAGAAAAAAGAAATTAATAAAGCCATCATTTACCCTGTACTTTCTTTATCGCCAGTAAGAATGAATAAGGAAAAAGAAAACTGGTTTCACACTGCCCGCAATTTATATGCAAAGACATCCGTCCGGACCGTAACGCTTCGTCCGGCACAGGCAGAATATCTGATGACAGGCAAAATATTACCTGCTGAGTTATTCAGTATACCGTTATTACCCTGGTAATAACGCAGAGAAAAACCAATAAATTTTTAATGGCACCGTCGTGTCATACCGTTGCTGTACCCAAAACACCTCAAACCAGGAAACTGAAATGATGATGAATATGCACATTACCCGAACTCTCATCGCATCTGCTGTTTTATTTTCCTTTAATTCAACAGCCGCAACTTCATATTTTGAAGCCCGCAATGATGCAATGGGGGGAACCGGGGTAGCCTCCTCTCACTACGGTGTGGCACCTCTGGCAAACCCGGCCCTGCTGACAAAAGCCGGTCCGGAAGATGACTTCAGTCTTCTGATTCCGTCCGTTGGTGGGCAATTGTCCGATCCGGGTAATATCAGTGACAACGCAGACAAAATCAGTGATGACTGGAAAGCCTTTGATCGTGCCATCGACA
>NZ_SJWV01000455.1:0-968 GCF_004352695.1 Escherichia sp. KCJ4928 | reverse complement strand
TTATATACTGTGTATATACGTAGTAATGACGAGGTGATAAATGGCACAGGTTAATATGAGTTTAAGAATCGACGCTGAACTGAAGGATGCTTTTATGGCCGCTGCAAAAAGCATGGACCGTAATGGCTCTCAGTTAATCCGGGATTTTATGCGTCAGACCGTTGAACGGCAGCATAATACCTGGTTCCGTGACCAGGTTGAGGCAGGACGTCAGCAACTCGGGCGCGGCGATGTGCTTCCCCATGACATGGTCGAATCTTCCGCTGCTGCATGGCGGGATGAAATGAGCAGGAAGGTTGCCGGTAAATGATGGAGATATTCTGGACCATGCTGGCCAGCCAGGACAGGAAGTGCATTCGTGAGTACATTGCGGAGCAGAACCTGATGGCCGCCATTGAACTGGACGAACGAATTGGTTATTCAGCCAGCAGCCTGGCCGGGCAGCCGTATAAAGGCCGCAACGGTCGTGTGGAAGGTACCCGGGAACTGGTTATTCACCCGCATTTTGTTCTGGTTTATGAGGTCGACAGCCAGTGGGGAAAAGTGTATATCCTGCGAGTATTGCATACTGCACAGAAGTGGCCATAGAGGGGCTGTCCGGATATAAAAACGTCTGACGGAGATGCAAGAACCATGAATAAGGGGTCAGTTTGGAATTCGGAAAATAAACCACGTTAAGACTATTTTTTAGCCAAAGGACTTTCAGGAATCGCCAGAATGGCGGGACAACAGCGGTTTTGGTGTCCGAAATCGTACAATTCTGAACATCTACGCAAGGGAATGTACGGAAGTAAGCCAAATGGTTATCGGACGGTAGGAACATTTCGTACATCCTTTACGTTCAGTGAGTTAGCAGGCTTGGATGTAACCACTCGTTCAACTCAATTCTCTTGACGTGGGAAAATCCGTTTTCCAAGCGGACCCCTTATTATAGGAGCTTGAGGTCCCCCCTACCCTTCCCCCTTGAC
>NZ_SJWV01000454.1:0-978 GCF_004352695.1 Escherichia sp. KCJ4928 | reverse complement strand
AAGTAACATAACTCATTCATCTATTTCCTAGTTTCTCTGCATATTAAAAGAGAATGGTAATCATTATCATGTTAAGGTGTCATATCGTTTACATAAAGTCAAGATATATCAGTGTGGCAAGCCCGGCAGGATTCTCTGGGGAAGGGCAGGCATACTCAGTGCATAGCTGATGCACGGATGACGGCAGGGGGAGGAGGCTGGTGACTTTCGGACGACTGTAGCGGCTTACATCGGGCTTCGGCGGTATCATATGAAACAGCGGAGTGCCGCCTTCCTACCGCTGGCGCGGCATATCCTGGTGACGATATCTGAATTGTTATACATGTGTATATATGTAGTAATGACAAAAATAGGACAAGTTAAAAATTTACAGGAGATACAATGATTCAGACACGTAATCAATATCTGCAGTTTATGCTGGTTATGCTGGCTGCATGGGGCATTAGCTGGGGAGCCAGATTTGTCATGGAGCAGGCCGTTCTGCTTTATGGGCCAGGAAAAAACTATTTGTTCTTCAGTCATGGTGCTGTTCTGATGTACCTGCTGTGTGTTTTCCTGGTATACCGCCGTTGGATAGCTCCGCTACCGGTCGTTGGTCAGCTGCGCAACGTTGGCGTACCGTGGCTGGTCGGTGCGATGGCCGTGGTGTATATCGGTGTATTTCTGCTCGGTAAGGTGCTGGCTCTGCCTGCTGAGCCATTTATGACGAAACTTTTTGCCGATAAGTCCATACCTGACGTTGCTGACCATCTTTATCCTTGCCCCGTTGAATGAGGAAACGCTGTTCCGGGGGATTATGCTGAACGTCTTCCGTTCACTGTACTGCTGGACGATGTGGCTGGGGGCGCTGATAACGTCGTTGTTGTTCGTCGCCGCGCATAGCCAGTATAAGAACCTGCTGATACTGGCAGAGCTGTTCCTGGTGGGGTTGATTACATCAGCGGCCAGGATCAGAAGTGGTGGCCTGCTGCTGCCGGT
>NZ_SJWV01000453.1:0-979 GCF_004352695.1 Escherichia sp. KCJ4928 | reverse complement strand
ATTAAAAATCGTTAGCTAAACATTACCAGGATTATGACAGGCGAGGGAGTGTCCAATTATGAATTCAAAAAAGCTTTGTTGCATATGTGTGTTATTCTCGCTGCTTGCAGGATGTGCCTCTGAATCTTCTATTGATGAAAAGAAGAAAAAAGCTCAAGTCACACAAAGTAATATTAATAAAAACACTCCCCAGCAACTGACAGACAAAGATTTATTCGGTAATGAAACCACTCTGGCCGTATCCGAAGAGGATATTCAAGCTGCGCTTGATGGAGATGAGTTCCGCGTTCCCCTTAATTCTCCTGTAATACTTGTTCAATCCGGCAACCGCGCACCGGAAACCATTATGCAGGAGGAGATGCGAAAATATTATACTGTTTCCACATTCTCTGGTATCCCGGACAGGCAAAAGCCTCTGACTTGTAACAAAAACAAAGATAAAAATGAGAACGAGGATGTTGCCAGTGCTGAGAATATGAACTGGATGCAGGCACTGCGTTTTGTGGCTGCAAAAGGGCATCAGAAAGCGATTATTGTTTTCCAGGATACGTTGCAGACAGGAAAATATGACTCTGCGCTGAAATCAACAGTATGGTCCGACTATAAAAATGAAAAACTCACCGACGCTATCTCCCTGCGCTACCTGGTACGTTTCACGCTGGTGGATGTGGCAACAGGTGAGTGGGCTACCTGGTCGCCGGTGAATTATGAATATAAAGTGCTTCCACCATTGCCCGACAAGAATGAAGCCAGTACGACTGATATGACAGAGCAGCAAATCATGCAACTTAAGCAAAAGACCTATAAAGCGATGGTAAAAGATTTGGTTAACCGCTATCAATAATAAATTATATCTGCCGCCAGGAATTTCTGGCGGCAATAATACAAAATTCTTTGCATAAGAAATTTTTCTTGACAAAAACAGTGCAAGAAAGGACATGGAATCCGGAGTTAAAAACTGTTTGTTTTAGAATATTTA
>NZ_SJWV01000452.1:0-979 GCF_004352695.1 Escherichia sp. KCJ4928 | reverse complement strand
GATGGTTAACAGCTGCGGCTCTTCAATATTTCCGGCGCGTATCACCGTCGCCCTGTATCGCCCATCATCAACAATCTGGAGGTTATCCAGTTCGCTTAACTGATAACGCCCCAGATAAACGGGAGGGACTGGATCGCCTGCTTTTTTGGCCTGTGCAATGATGTAATGCTCTGCGAATGAATGAGCATCAATACCCGCAAAAATAATCGCATCGGTGTATTTATCTTTCGGTAATCGTTTTACGTTCGGTGCCAGTTTCATTTTTTACCCCTGAATCCGTTAATCATGGTTTTCAGCTTCTGGATGTTTGCCCGTGCCCTGGAGTTGCTGGTGGGCACGTTATGCGGCGCGGTCTGTACCAGAGAAAAATCACGCCGGAACTGATAAACAGGCATCACGCAATCATATTCGTAACCTTCACGGCGGTAAGTTACGCACCGTCCCGCCACGCCCTTAATCATTACCGTACCGCCGTACTGGTCGCGGTAAATATCACCGCGCGTAAATTTAGGGTGAGTGTTGCCACTGGCAGTTAAGCCAGAATATTTAAGTTTCATTATTTTTATTCTCCGGTGTGCTGTTCGTTATATCTGTCGTGCAATAGGTCTATTTCCTGCAACTCTGTTATTACCGGTTCAAGGAGAGTTATCAGTGATTTAATAATCCGCGCCTTCTTTACATCACACTCATTATCGCCAAATGTTTCCAGCCACATTTGCAATATTTCGTACATACCTTCAGCGTAAGCAAGGGCACTAAATGCGCGGTCTATTGTTTCAATGTAAATATCACGCATGGCTTACATCCTCAGGAAATTTTCTTCTGTAACGCGCCTCTGCCACATATTCCGCATAATCGGCGGCGATATTCAGTACATCAAGCCCCGTTGATTTATATTCTCTCGTGGAAAGTAAGAAAAAAGCCGCTCTAATAAGTTCTGGCATTGACGAAAGCGCATCAGCCGCATCATCAGGAACGC
>NZ_SJWV01000451.1:0-980 GCF_004352695.1 Escherichia sp. KCJ4928 | reverse complement strand
ATAATATATTTTTTCATTGTTCGCCTCCTGCTGAATGCCCATCTGGTTTTATTGGTAGTGGTGGAAGTGGGCGTATTTCTGGCTTAACAATAGTGGCTAGAGCTGGCCTTAATGGTTCGCTTATGGACCACATAAATTCGAAGTTTTTCTCTCCACTTGATGGGCAACGCTCCATTGTTAATGTTGTTGCGTACGGAGATGATGGTGTTCTTTCTAAAAAATTAGCTCTGATGCATAAACCTGTAGACAAAGATTTTAACTGGTAATTACCATTGCGTGTTACCATCGGCTGGAAGTCGAAGCGATCTGGTCCAAACTGGCAAGGTGCAGTAGATAGTTGCACACCTCCTTTAAACCCCGGGAAGCTTGTCATACAAGTACCAACGTCTGCATTGCGGAACTGTATCGTATTTGGTCTGGTTCCGGGCATAATCTGCCAATTGCGTAGTTCTCCAAATGAATTGGAGTCGCTGATATAATACGCCCATAATGATGAACCAGCTCCTCGGCTCCACATTGTTAGAACTGAGCCATCCATGTTCATTAAAGATACTGCGGGTGATGTACCTGGTACCGGGATAGGGATTGGTGCATTTGTGGGAAGTGCAGGTCCTGCTCCGGGTAATGGAAGGTCGGGTTCATCGGGAGAAGGAATTGTAGGTCCTCCCTCTACTTGAGGAGGGAAAACTTTGGGGTCAAGATGAGCTTTGTTCTTTCCTGATGAGCAGCCATTTAATAAAATGGGAATCAAGATTCCAGCTATAAAAATAGGGATGCGGTTATTAGCCATTACTATGGTCCTGTTTATTACAAAAATATTAGAAATTGATGGGGTAATAAAGGGATTACATTGGAGAACTCCTTTGAATTAGTGCCTTAGTTGTTTGGCTTTCCTTGTTGTTTTATGTGAATGTTTCGAGTGGTATTATTCTCGATGTTACATTTGAGATTGTGCATTAGCTGATAAGATTAAATAAAAG
>NZ_SJWV01000450.1:0-989 GCF_004352695.1 Escherichia sp. KCJ4928 | reverse complement strand
GATTATGACTATTTATTTGGTCAGGCAAGCTGGCTGACAGACCGTTATAACGGCTATCGAGAGCGCGATGTGTTGACCGCGGGTTATGGTCGTCAGTTTTTGAATGGCCCGGTACACAGTTTCCGCTTTGAATTCGGTCCAGGTGTGCGTTACGACAAATATACCGACAATGCCAGTGAAACTCAGCCGCTGGGCTATGCCTCCGGTGCTTATGCATGGCAGTTGACTGACAACGCTAAATTTACGCAGGGTGTTTCCGTCTTTGGCGCGGAAGACACAACGCTGAACTCCGAAAGCGCATTAAATGTTGCTATTAATGAACATTTTGGACTGAAAGTGGCTTACAACGTCACATGGAACTCTGAACCTCCAGAGTCTGCACCGGAACATACCGATCGTCGGACAACCTTATCGCTGGGCTACAGCATGTAAAATTATCTGCCGGACCGTGTTATGCGGTCTGGCTGTCTTCGTTTGTCACTGCTCAGCCCCAAATCATTGCTGCCCAACGTAGCAACAACATAGCGCCACAGATTGCCAGTAGCACCACCACCATCTTCCAGTGTTTTTTATCAAAGCGTTTAGTCGGCATACCAGTGTCCTGCATATCTCTTGTGCGTGATAACGGAGTGTAACAAAAGGGACAGGCATCAAGGGATTTTTTGTTATTACAGCCGTCGGGTGGCGTTGTACACCTGATCACTGTTTCTGCGTTTTATGAAAAAAATAAAATTATGTATCGATATACAAATATCATAAATAGCTGGTTATAAATACGTTTTTAGTTCATCAGCACTAAAACTCAGGCTTTGGCTGATTGCATTAATAGCAGCATAATATGTTTCTACAGTTTTATAATGATTATGATGAATGGCTATATGAACAGCTGACATGTTTTCATGATTTTTAGCGGCCAACAGTGTGAATAATTGACGTTGACTAAAAGAATATTTTTTTGCAAAAGTACTCAGTGTTGATATATAAGATAA